>NZ_AP014627.1:0-125000 GCF_001547895.1 Pseudomonas sp. Os17
TTAGTGTCCTGAGGGCACGCTACATGTGGATAAGTGGGCGGCTGATCGCTACAATGGCCGCTTGTTTTTGCCTCACCGGCTTTCAACTTAGGGGATATCCGTGTCAGTGGAACTTTGGCAGCAGTGCGTGGAGCTTCTGCGTGATGAGCTGCCTGCCCAGCAATTCAACACTTGGATCCGTCCGCTACAGGTCGAAGCCGAAGGCGACGAGTTGCGTGTTTACGCACCGAATCGTTTTGTTCTCGATTGGGTCAACGAAAAGTACCTGGGGCGGGTGCTCGAGCTGCTGGATGAACACGGCAACGGCAGTGCGCCGGTTCTTTCCTTATTAATAGGCAGCAAACGCAGTTCGGCGCCTCGCGCTGCACCTAATGCGCCACTGGCCGCCGCTGCCTCGCAAGCGCTGCAAGCGGCAGCGGCCAATGCCACCCCGGCGGCTCCTGCGCCCACTCCGGCACCCACTTCCGCTCCGGCCAAGAAAGCCGCGGCGCAGAAGAGTGCCGAGGTCAGCGAAGAACCCTCTCGTGACAGCTTCGACCCGATGGCGGGCGCCAGCTCGCAGCAGGCACCGGTACGCGCCGAGCAACGTACCGTCCAGGTGGAAGGTGCGCTCAAGCACACCAGTTACCTGAACCGCACCTTCACCTTCGAGAACTTCGTCGAGGGCAAGTCCAACCAGCTGGCCCGCGCGGCGGCCTGGCAGGTGGCAGACAACCCCAAGCATGGCTACAACCCGTTGTTCCTGTATGGCGGCGTCGGTTTGGGTAAGACCCACTTGATGCACGCTGTGGGTAACCACCTGTTGAAGAAGAACCCGAATGCCAAGGTCGTGTACCTGCATTCCGAGCGCTTCGTGGCGGACATGGTCAAGGCGTTGCAGCTCAATGCCATCAACGAATTCAAGCGCTTCTACCGTTCGGTCGATGCGCTGCTGATCGATGACATTCAGTTCTTCGCCCGCAAGGAGCGTTCCCAGGAAGAGTTTTTCCACACCTTCAACGCCCTCCTCGAAGGCGGCCAGCAGGTGATCCTCACCAGCGACCGTTATCCGAAGGAGATCGAGGGCCTGGAAGAGCGCCTCAAGTCCCGCTTCGGCTGGGGCCTGACGGTGGCGGTCGAGCCGCCGGAACTGGAAACCCGGGTCGCGATCCTGATGAAGAAGGCCGACCAGGCCAAGGTCGAACTGCCCCACGATGCGGCGTTCTTCATTGCCCAGCGGATCCGCTCCAACGTCCGTGAACTGGAAGGCGCGCTCAAGCGGGTCATTGCCCACTCGCACTTCATGGGCCGCGACATCACCATCGAGCTGATTCGCGAATCCCTGAAGGACCTGTTGGCCCTGCAGGACAAGCTGGTGTCTGTGGATAACATCCAGCGCACCGTCGCCGAGTACTACAAGATCAAGATTTCCGATCTGCTGTCCAAGCGACGTTCGCGTTCGGTGGCCCGCCCGCGTCAGGTGGCCATGGCCCTGTCCAAGGAACTGACCAACCACAGCCTGCCGGAAATCGGCGATGTGTTCGGCGGCCGCGACCACACCACGGTGCTGCACGCCTGCCGCAAGATCAATGAACTTAAGGAATCCGACGCGGACATCCGCGAGGACTACAAGAACCTGCTGCGTACTCTGACCACTTGATGACTCCAACGCAGCTTATTAAGGCAAGGGACTAGACCATGCATTTCACCATTCAACGCGAAGCCCTGTTGAAACCCCTGCAACTGGTCGCCGGCGTCGTCGAACGTCGTCAGACCTTGCCGGTGCTTTCCAACGTGCTGCTGGTTGTCGAAGGCCAGCAACTGTCGCTGACCGGTACCGACCTGGAAGTCGAGCTGGTCGGTCGTGTGCAACTTGAAGAGCCGGCCGAACCGGGGGAAATCACCGTTCCCGCGCGCAAGCTGATGGACATCTGCAAGAGCCTGCCCAACGACGCCCTGATCGACATCAAGGTCGACGAGCAGAAGCTGGTGGTGAAGGCCGGGCGTAGCCGCTTCACCCTGTCGACCCTGCCGGCCAACGACTTCCCGACTGTGGAAGAAGGCCCGGGCTCGCTGACCTGCCAGCTGGAACAGAGCAAGCTGCGTCGCCTGATCGAGCGCACCAGCTTCGCCATGGCCCAGCAGGACGTGCGCTACTACCTCAACGGCATGTTGCTGGAAGTGTCTGCCGGGATCATTCGCGCCGTGGCCACCGACGGTCACCGTCTGGCCATGTGCTCGATGCAGGCGGATATCGGTCAGCCCGATCGTCACCAGGTGATCGTGCCGCGCAAAGGTATCCTGGAACTGGCACGCCTGCTCACCGAGCCGGACGGCAACGTCAGCATCGTCCTGGGCCAGCACCATATCCGCGCCACCACCGGCGAGTTCACCTTCACTTCCAAACTGGTGGACGGCAAGTTCCCGGACTACGAGCGCGTGCTGCCAAAAGGCGGTGACAAGCTGGTATTGGGCGACCGTCAGGCCCTGCGTGAAGCCTTCAGCCGCACCGCGATCCTGTCCAACGAGAAGTACCGCGGCATCCGTCTGCAACTGGCCAATGGTCAGCTGAAGATCCAGGCCAACAACCCGGAGCAGGAAGAAGCGGAAGAAGAAGTGGGCGTGGAATACAACGGCGGCTCGCTGGAAATCGGCTTCAACGTCAGCTACCTGTTGGACGTACTGGGCGTGATGACCACCGAACAGGTTCGCCTGATCCTGTCCGATTCCAACAGCAGTGCGCTGGTGCAGGAATCCGACAACGACGACTCGGCTTACGTTGTCATGCCGATGCGCCTGTAATCATGCTCAGCAGAAGCTAGATGTCCCTCAGTCGCGTCTCGGTCACCGCGGTGCGCAATCTGCACCCGGTGACCTTCTCCCCCTCTCCTCGCATCAACCTTCTCTACGGCGCCAACGGCAGTGGCAAGACCAGCGTGCTGGAAGCCATCCACCTGCTGGGGCTTGCCCGCTCGTTCCGCAGCGCCCGCCTGTTACCGGTGATCCAGTACGAGCAACTGGCCTGCACCGTGTTTGGCCAGGTGGAGTTGGCCCAGGGCGGACACAGCAACCTGGGAATATCCCGGGATCGCCAGGGGGAGTTCCAGATCCGCATCGACGGGCAGAATGCCCGCAGCGCCGCTCAGCTGGCGGAAATCCTGCCGCTGCAGTTGATCAACCCGGACAGCTTTCGCCTGCTGGAAGGCGCCCCCAAGATCCGCCGGCAGTTCCTGGACTGGGGAGTGTTCCATGTGGAACCGCGCTTCATGTCCACCTGGCAGCGCCTGCAGAAGGCCCTGCGGCAGCGGAACTCATGGCTGCGGCATGGTACACTTGACGCCGCTTCGCAAGCGGCCTGGGACCGGGAACTGTGTCAGGCCAGCGCTGAAATCGATGAATACCGCCGCGCTTACATCAAAGCCTTGAAACCAGTCTTTGAGCGGACCTTGGGCGAGCTGCTGCAGCTCGAGGGCCTGACGCTTAGCTATTACCGTGGTTGGGACAAGGACCGAGAGCTCAGTGAAGTGCTCGCGACCGCCCTGCACCGTGATCAGCAAATGGGTCATACCCAGGCCGGTCCACAACGTGCTGATTTGCGTCTGCGCTTAGGCGGACACAACGCCGCGGACATCTTGTCCCGTGGCCAGCAGAAGTTGGTGGTCTGTGCCTTGCGCATTGCCCAGGGGCACCTGGTGAGCCAGGCCCGTCGCGGTCAGTGTATTTATCTGGTGGATGACTTGCCGTCCGAGCTGGACGAGCAGCACCGCCGCGCACTTTGTCGCTTGTTGGAAGACTTACGCTGCCAGGTGTTCATCACCTGTGTAGACCACGAATTATTGAGGGAAGGCTGGCAGACGGAAACGCCAGTCGCTTTGTTCCACGTGGAACAAGGCCGTATCACCCAGACCCACGACCATCGGGAGTGAAGGCATGAGCGAAGAAAATACGTACGACTCGACCAGCATCAAGGTGCTGAAAGGTTTGGATGCCGTACGCAAACGTCCCGGTATGTACATTGGCGACACCGATGACGGCAGCGGTCTGCACCACATGGTGTTCGAGGTGGTCGATAACTCCATCGACGAAGCGCTGGCCGGTCATTGCGACGACATCAGCATCATCATCCACCCGGACGAATCCATAACCGTTCGCGACAACGGTCGCGGCATCCCGGTGGATGTGCACAAAGAAGAAGGCGTCTCGGCGGCCGAGGTCATCATGACCGTGCTTCACGCCGGCGGTAAGTTCGACGACAACTCCTACAAGGTTTCCGGCGGCCTGCACGGCGTGGGTGTATCGGTAGTGAACGCTCTGTCCGAAGAGCTGATCCTCACCGTGCGCCGCAGCGGCAAGATCTGGGAACAGACTTACGTCCACGGTGTTCCGCAAGAGCGGATGAAGATCGTTGGCGACAGCGAAACCACCGGTACCCAGATCCACTTCAAGCCTTCGGCTGAAACCTTCAAGAACATCCACTTCAGCTGGGACGTCCTGGCCAAGCGGATTCGTGAACTGTCCTTCCTCAACTCCGGTGTCGGCATCGTCCTCAAGGACGAGCGCAGCGGCAAGGAAGAACTGTTCAAGTACGAAGGCGGCCTGCGTGCCTTCGTTGAATACCTGAACACCAACAAGACTGCGGTCAACCAGGTGTTCCACTTCAACATCCAGCGTGAAGACGGCATCGGCGTGGAAATCGCCCTGCAGTGGAACGACAGCTTCAACGAGAACCTGTTGTGCTTCACCAACAACATTCCTCAGCGCGACGGCGGCACCCACCTGGTGGGCTTCCGTTCGGCCCTGACCCGTAACCTGAACAACTACATCGAGCAGGAAGGCCTGGCCAAGAAACACAAGGTCGCCACCACCGGTGACGACGCACGTGAAGGCCTGACCGCAATCATCTCGGTGAAGGTGCCGGATCCGAAGTTCAGCTCCCAGACCAAGGACAAGCTGGTGTCTTCCGAAGTGAAGACCGCGGTCGAACAGGAAATGGGCAAGTACTTCTCCGACTTCCTGCTGGAAAACCCCAACGAAGCCAAGTTGGTGGTGGGCAAGATGATCGACGCTGCCCGTGCTCGTGAAGCGGCGCGTAAAGCCCGTGAAATGACCCGCCGCAAAGGCGCGCTGGATATCGCCGGCCTGCCGGGCAAATTGGCGGACTGCCAGGAAAAAGACCCGGCCCTGTCCGAACTCTACCTGGTGGAAGGTGACTCTGCTGGCGGTTCCGCCAAGCAGGGACGCAACCGCAAGACCCAGGCGATCCTGCCGCTCAAGGGCAAGATCCTCAACGTCGAGAAGGCACGCTTCGACAAGATGATCTCCTCGCAAGAGGTGGGCACCCTGATCACCGCGCTGGGCTGCGGCATCGGCCGCGAAGAGTACAACATCGACAAGCTGCGTTATCACAACATCATCATCATGACCGATGCTGACGTCGACGGTTCGCACATCCGTACCCTGCTGCTGACCTTCTTCTTCCGTCAGTTGCCGGAGCTGATCGAGCGCGGCTACATCTATATCGCCCAGCCGCCGCTGTACAAGGTCAAGAAAGGCAAGCAAGAGCAATACATCAAAGACGACGACGCCATGGAAGACTACATGACCCAGTCGGCTCTGGAAGATGCCAGCCTGCACCTGAACGACGAAGCTCCGGGGATCTCCGGCGAGGCGCTGGAGCGCCTGGTCAACGACTTCCGCATGGTGATGAAGACCCTCAAGCGCCTGTCGCGCCTGTACCCGCAGGAGCTGACCGAGCACTTCATCTACCTGCCGGCCGTGACCATGGAGCAACTGTCCGACCACGCCGCCATGCAGGATTGGCTGGCCAAGTACGACGCCCGTCTGCGCACGTCCGAGAAGTCCGGCCTGGTCTACAAGGCCAGCCTGAGGGAAGACCGTGAACGTAATGTCTGGCTGCCAGAGGTCGAGCTGATCTCCCATGGCCTGTCCAACTATGTCACCTTCAACCGCGACTTCTTTGGCAGCAACGACTACAAGACCGTCGTCTCCCTCGGCGCTCAACTGAGCACCCTGCTGGACGAAGGCGCGTATGTTCAGCGCGGCGAACGCAAGAAAGCCGTCACCGAGTTCAAGGAAGCCCTGGACTGGCTGATGGCGGAAAGCACCAAGCGCCACACCATCCAGCGATACAAAGGTCTGGGCGAGATGAACCCTGACCAGCTGTGGGAAACCACCATGGACCCAAGCATGCGCCGCATGCTCAAGGTGACCATCGAAGACGCCATCGGCGCCGACCAGATCTTCAACACCCTGATGGGTGATGCGGTCGAGCCTCGTCGCGACTTCATCGAAAGCAACGCCCTGGCGGTGTCCAACCTGGACTTCTGATCCAGCGACACAGCTGACAATAAAAAGGCCAACGCTTGCGTTGGCCTTTTTTATTGGCAGATTGTTCAATCCCTCATCCATAACGATTTGCGTTTTTATCCGGACAAGGCAGTCATGGCAAATGCTCAAGAAAATCATTGAAGATGAATATGCCGGTAATCGTTGTCACACCCATGAGTGGTTGAACCCCGACTCGATGCAGGTGTTGTCCGCGTTCAACCGCCTGGACGGAAAGGCTTTCAGCTCGACGGTTTTTTTCTTCAGTGACCAGACCCTGATGCATATCGGGGGCGGTGCGGCCGATCAGTATGTGGTCTTTATCGCCCAGGACGTCGACCAGTCGTTGCAGACCCTGCTCAGCGCAGACACTCCTGATGATCAGTGGGTTGAATTGGTCGCGGGCGGCCAGTCCGGCAGTTACCCTCGCTATCAGTGTGTGGCTAAAGAGCGAGCGAGAAAGGCCCTGGATTATTTCTCGGCCTATGGCTCGGCTGATCCTGATCTGGCCTGGGAAGTGGAAGGCTAACTGGACAATAGGGACGTTGACCTTGGCAGGTACAAGCAGCCACCTGTTCGATGAAGCACGCTTCCCCATCGCCTGGCGTTTCAATGCCGCAGATTGTGGTCTGAGTACTGACGACAAACAGCGAGTTGTGCTGTTTGAGCAGGCGGCGTCGCAGATGCTATGGGAGCGGTTTATCCCCGTGCCCAGTCTTATCGCTGGGCTGCCCAGGGATATTTTTATAAAAGGCTGGGACGACTTTTTCTATCCGTCCGATGAGAATACGGTCCTGGTCATGCCGGGCCGCGCAGAGGTCATAATTTCCTTCGAGGAAAACCTCTTTTACGGACAGTGTGTGAGGCCCATGGTGGCGACTCTGTGAGATGCAATGGATAACTCGACAGCACAGTTTCACAAGATCATTTTCAAGCTCACCGTCGACGCCGACGGTTACCCACCGGTGGAGTATGAATCGCTGTGGGGCATTCAACGGGGTGCAGGTGTCTATGAGTTGGATAACACGCCCTGCTATCTCTACGGCGTGAGCAAGGGGGACTGGGTGCTGACTCGCGCCGATGCCCACGAGTTGATCGCGACTGGCGTGGTGCGGCAATCCGGGCACTCGACGCTGCGGGTTTTTGCCGAGCGCGAGTCGGAGCGCTCGAGCATTGTGCAGCACCTGCGCAGCCTTGGCGCCCGGTGCATACTTACCCGGGGCCTGTCGCTGTTCACCGTGGACATCGCGCCCGAGGTCAGTTTTTGCGCCATCGACCACTACCTGTCTTCCATCACCGACGACCAACATATCGCTTATGAAGATGCCTGTTTACAGCATGGGGCCATTGAACCCGCGCGCATGAGCGAGTGCTTATCGCTGGCTTCACTTGAGGTTCAAGCATGACGGTCGAATGGCCTGCCAATTGTTTCAGCCAGGACCGCATCATTTTCAGCATGGCCAGCCCCGTCACCTGGTGTGCGGGCCTGGATCGGCTGGTGCTGTTGCTGGCACCTGAACTGCAGGACGACCCGGCCATCGAACAAGCGCTTCGAGACGTGTTCATCGAGCAGTTGACCCCGCTACGCGGCTGAGCCCGGCTCGGTTCCCTTCACCCTTGGTAAAAACAGCAATCGCTCGGGAATGCGTTATGGATGATGAAAACCAGGAAATATCGATTCGCGTTGTCGCGGGGCAAAACGACCGTGGCCCGGTCTATGAGCCGCTGCATGTGCGGCGGATCGATGACGACAGCTACGAGATTCTCTACTCACCGGGGCTGACGCTGAACCTGGCCAAGGGCGACATTATCTCGATCAAGGACCCACAGGCCCCCGCCGTGGTGCTCAAGCGCGGCGGCAACTTCTGCATTCATATTTATGCGGATTACATCCCCGAGGACGACATTACTGCCCTGGCGGCGGATGTGGCGTCCGAACTGGGCGGCATGCTCGACGGGCGCTACAAGGGCAATCTGACCTTGTCGGTGCCGGCGCGAAACGGCATGGACAACATCGCCCCGTTCTTCAACCGTTTCCGCGAGACCACGGGCATCGAGTGGTACTACGCCAACATCTACAAGAACCTCGATGACACCGATGACGAGCCCTTGCTCGATTGGTGGCTGGACCAATGAACGAAAGACAGCAGCTTGTCTGTGAGCGCTACGACCTCGCTCCCCAGGCGCCGGAGCCGATGATTGCACTGGCCACCGGTTCCCTGGCGCAGTCGCCCATCTATGGCACCCGGGTCGAGTTGCCGGAGAATGGCACGATCAGTTGGTTTATCCACTGCGGCGAACATTCCACCGCCGTGGATTTCTACCAGCCTCTGTGCACCGAGCATCTGCTGGAGCTGTTGCCGGAGGTGATCGATTACCTGTATCTGCCGAGCGGGATGCGTTTCATCATCGACCGCGCCGGCTATGAAGATGTCTGGCAGGACCCGGAGTGATATCCAGCCGCTTTTGACGGCCAGCGGTCAGTGGCCCTGCTGGTCGGGCGACGCGACGCTTTCCAGCCGGTAGCCATAGCCGTAGATGGTCAGCAGCTGCCAACCGCGATCCGCGGTCAGCCCCAGCTTGTTGCGCAAGCGGTAGATGTGGGTGTCCAGGGGCCGTGAGGAAGCGATTTCCTCATGGGTCCAGAACCTTTCGTACAGGTACTCCCGAGACAGCGGCCGGCCCAGGTTGGCGAACAGGCAGCGGGCCAGGCGGTATTCGCGCTCGGTCAGGCTGATGGGGGCCCCGGCGCGGGTCACGGTCAGTTCGGCATCGTCGAAGGTCAGGTCGTTGAAGCTCTGGCGCTCTTCGCTGCCGTTGCGCTGCAAACCGTGGCGGCGCAGCACCGCATTGACCCGGGCCTTGAGTTCGTTGGGACGAAACGGTTTGCTCAAGTAGTCATCGGCGCCGGTGTTCAGGGCCTGGACAATATCGCTCTCGGCGTCGCGGCTGGTGAGCATGATGGCGGCCGGAGGGGCATCCATGTGTTCCCGAGTCCAGCGCAGCAACGACAGACCGCTGAGGTCCGGCAGTTGCCAGTCGAGTATCAGCAGGTCGAAGGTTTCCCGCCGGAGCTGACGTAGCAGGTCTTCGCCCCGTTCGAAGCGATGCAGGGTCCAGGCGGCTTCACCGGGGCCGCGAATTTCTCGCAGTGTCTGTTCCACCCGTGCCAGTTCTGCGGGTTCGTCATCCAGTATCGCGACACGCATGCCAGGCAGTTCCTTATGGTTCGAAGAGCCCCTGAGGCAGAGATCCAAGCGGCTTCAGGCTGGGGGAAGTTTAGGTGTCTTGCCTGATTCTGAACAATTATGGCGATTTGCTCTTGAGCCCCTGCTCCCTCGGTACGCTGATATCAAATAGCCGGTAAGGCACCTGGAGCACGGGTGCCTGGGGGGCTATCGCAGCAGCACGATACCGGCTCGCTCAAGCAAGGAAAAGAACCATGGGGAACATGTTCAGCAAAGGCCAGGTCGCGCTGGTCAGAATGTTCAACGGCGATGATCCGCTGCGCCTGGTCAGCTTGATGCTGGCGGCTTATCTGGGGATCAGTGCCAGCGGGTTGCCGTCGTCGTCCGCCTCCTGCTGTGAGGCCGCCAAGGTCGAGGCTTACTCGACGGCGGCCTCGCCCGCCCGCCATGAAACCAGCCAGACCCTGGATGCCGAACCGCTACTGGACCGGACAGCCCTGCCCGCGGATTGGCAGTCACCGGCACCCCGCTGGGTCTTTTAGAGGGCGAGGCGATGATTCTGAACAAATATTGCAAAACCGCCCCGACCGCTCCCGCGGCGCTACATTGGCTCTCGCTGAGTGGCACACGGGGGCACCTGGAAGTGCTCCGACACAGGGAGTGTCAACCGCCAGGCTGGCGGCACAACGCGCGCTTGCGTGCGTCGTTGAAGGGGAATACAGGGAGTGCCTCCTCAGGACTTTGGGCCGGGCGACCTGTCGCCCCGGTTCCGACACAGGGACGTGTCACTTTCTTTGCTTGCTGTGCTCTTCCCTCCCGGTGCCGATTCGCCCCCTCTGCCTGGGCGATGCCCTGCAGCACCCGGCTTTCTGCCCATGCGCTGCCTCAGGTATGGTGCGTAGGATTTCGCCGTGGTTTTCCCAAAGGCTCAAAGCATATTCATGAATGACCTCTGCCCTTCTCCGTCCGTTGGCCGGTTGCAGGTGGCGTGCGCCGCAGTGCTGCTAGCGGGGCTGATCCTGCCATCCTGCGCCTTGCAGGCTGCCCCGCAACGCCTTCCCTACCTGGATGACAACCAGCAATGCCGAGGCCAGCCCTTGCCGGCTACCGTCGAGCACCTGACGGGCGATGCCTGGAAACTGGACGCCAAGGGCCGCGAGGTGGCCCTGGAGGAAGGCATGAGCATCGATGAGAAAGAAGGGGTGAAAACCTCGCCATCGGCTTTCGTCAGCCTGTCCCTCGGGGACGGTTCGCGCGTGGTACTGCCCTCCAGTTCCCAGGTCACCCTGCAACTGAACACGCAATACAGCATTCCTCAGGTGGTCCTGGAACAGGGCCAGATCGAATCCTATGTGATCAAGCGCAACAGCGACCACGACCGTTTCCAGATCGTGACCCCCGTAGGCGTGTTGGGGGTGCGGGGGACTCACTTCCGAGTGCGCAATGACGATCAGCAATCCCTGGTGGAAGTGCTCAACGGCCAGGTGGCGGTGAGCCGCGACGAGCAGCCGCCGAGCAAGACTGCTCGGCGCTCCGGCAAGCATGTTGTGGATAAACCTGCCGGCCCGCTGCCGGGGGAGGTCCAGGTCATGGCGCGCCAGGGATTGCGCATTCAGAAGCAGGGCGAGCTCAAGCCGGTGGAGCTGCTGGCTGCGCCTCGGCTGCTGGGACAGGCCGGGCAAACCGGCGCCCTGCCCGTCTGGCAACTGATCCTGCAACCGTTGCCAGGGGCCCGTCGCTATCGGGCTCAGGTGGCCACCGACAAGGATTTCCTCAACATCAAGCAGGAACAGTTCTCCAGCACCCCGGAAGTGAACTTCACTGGCCTGAAGGCGTTTTTCTATCATGTACGGCTCTCGGCGTTCGACGAGCATGGCCTGGAAGGAGAAACCGGGGTCTATGACATCTTCTACTACCCCAGGACCACTCGTGTTCAATAAGCCGTCGGCGGGCCGTCGATGAGTTTCTGGAAGCAGAGGGCCAACGGCCGTGAACCGACCCAGGCCCAGCGTCTGTTTCGCCGCCTGGTACGTGAATGGCTGTGGGTTGGCCTGATACTGCTGCCCCTGACGGCCTTGCTGTCCCTGAGCCAGGGCCTGGCGTTGAACAACCTGTTCTATGACAACCTGCGACGCTTTACCCCGCTGCCGGTCGATCCGCGCATTCTGTTGGTGACCATCGACGACTACAGCCTGCAGCAACTGGGACGCTGGCCCTGGCCCCGGACGATGCATGGACAGTTGCTGGACCGGCTGACGGACGCCAAGGTCAAAGGCGTGCTGTTCGATGTGATCCTCAGCGAGCCCGGCAGCTCTGTGGAAAACGACACCCGGTTGGCCGCCGCCCTGTGCCGCGCCGGCACGGTGTTCCTGCCGGTGCTGCGCGAGGGGGTCGCTCGCTATGGCCAGGACCTGGAGGAAATCCCTCCGGTGCCGGTGCTGCGTCACTGCGCCCGGGGCCTGGGGCATATCAACGCGCAAGCGGATGCCGACGGTACCGTGCGCAGCGTCTACCTGCGCGAAGGTCCGCAGCAGGCGCCGCGGGCGCAGCTTACCTGGTTGCTCTACCAGCTCACCGAAGCCGATCCGCTGTCGCCGCTGATGCCGGGCCCGGAGACTCCGCAGGTGGCCCGGGGCTGGCTGCGAGCCAACCCGGTACGTATTGCCTTTATCGACAAGGCGGCGGGCTTTCCCAGCGTGCCCTATGTCAGCGTGCTGCGTGGCGAGGTGCCCGCCGAGTTGCTGCGTGATCGGCTGATCCTGGTCGGTTCCACCGCCCCGGGGCTGGGCGACCGTTATGTCACCCCGCAATCCGGCAGCCAGGGCACCACGCCGGGGGTGGAGATCCAGGCCAACCTGCTCAATGGGCTTTTGCAGCACCGCAGCATCGTCGACCTGGGCCAGTGGTCGGGGATGCTGTTGTCCATGGCCCTGACCGCCGCCTTGCTCGGGTTGTTGCTCTGGCGGCCGCGTCACGCCTTGTGGATAACCCTGGGTTGCATGGGCCTGGCGCTCTTGGGATCGGTGCTGATGCTGCGCCTGGGCTACTGGTGGTCGCCGGTGGCCAGCCTGCTGGGCATGCTGCTGGCGTACCTGATCTGGAACTGGCGGCGGCTGAGCGTGATCCTGGCCTACTTCGGCTGGGAGCTGGAGCGCCTGGACAGCGAGCCCAAGGTATTGCCGGAGCGCCGTCGTAGCCAGACCCCCGCCGGTGATGTGCTGCAAGGGCAGATCGTTGCCCTGGAACAGGCCCTGAGCCGGACCCGGGATACCCGGCGCTTTATCGCCGATGGCCTGGAGTACCTGCCGGTGGCGACCCTGATCAGTGATCCGGACGGCAAGATTCTGCTGGCCAACCGCAATGCCCGGGACGTGTTCGCCCACTCCCTGGTGGGGCAGCCCTTGATTGCGCAGTTGGCCGCCCTGGGTTACCCGGGCCTGACGGACGGGGCCCCTGTCCCGAGCCTGGGACAGTTGCCGGCCCTGGAGTTTCGCGACGTCCGGCGGCGCAGCCTGCGCATGGAACTGGCGCCCCTGCTGCCGGTGGACAGTGACAACGCCATCGGTTGGTTATTGAGCCTTACCGACCTCAGCGTCGAGCGGGACGCCGAGCAGCAGCGTGGCGTGCTGCTGCGCTTTCTGTCCCACGATCTGCGCGCGCCTCACTCGGCGATCCTCGCGCTGCTGGATGTGCAAAGCCGCCAGCCCTCGCCGCCCGGGCAGGTCTACAACCAGATCGAGCAGCAGGTGCGCCGGGCCCTGGAGCTGACCGAGGCTTTCGTGCAATTGGCCAAGGCCGAGTCGGAGGCCTATCAGTTCGCACCGAGCATGTTCGCCATGTTGGTGCTGGATGCCTTCGACCAGGCCACCACCCTGGCCCAGCTGAAGCAGATCCGCCTGCTGCATGACCTGGATGAAGACAATGAAGGCATGATCCTCGCGGACCAGTCGCTGCTGACCCGGGCCCTGTTCAATCTGCTGGAGAACGCCATCAAGTACAGCCCGCAGGGCTCCACGGTTCATGTTGCGGTGAGCTGTGCCGAGGGATGGCTGCGCTGCGAGATCGCCGATCAGGGCCAGGGGATTGCCGCGGCGGACCTGCCCCAGCTGTTCGGCCAGTACCAGCGCTTTGCCTCGGCCCAGGGCATCGATGGCCTGGGCCTGGGGCTGGCCATGGTCAAGGCGGTGGTGGACCGGCACCAGGGGCGGATCAGCTGTCGCAGCGAGGTCGGCCAGGGCTCCTGTTTCATCCTTGAGCTGCCTTTGTTGCAGGACTGAAGCCATTGGGATTGAACGGGCGAAAAAAAACCGGCAGCGAGGCCGGTTTTTTTGTGTCTGAAAAACTTATGCACGTTTTTCCACATTTTATTAGCTTGGGAAATATACATATAAATCAGTGATTTATAGGTGGATTTCCGCCGCTGTGAGAAAAGTCGTACACAGGTTATCCACAGAAGCTCATACAGCAACCTTATCCGTGGAAGTGGCCAATGGTGGCAATGAGCCCATATCCCGCTGGGCCTGTTCATTCCAGGCCGCCACCCGGTCATTGAGCTCGGCGATGGCGCGCGGCCCGCTGCCTTCGGCGTACATCGGTGCGCCAATGGTCACGGTGATGGTGCCCGCGCGCTTGGCCCAGCCGGTCTTCGGCCAGAACTTGCCGGCGTTGTGGGCCACCGGCAGCACCGGCAGGTCGGCGTTCACCGCCAGGGCGCTGCCACTGCGGGAGAACTTGCCAATGGTGCCGTAGGGGACGCGGGTGCCTTCCGGAAAGATCAGCACCCAGACATTGTCCTTGAGCAGTTCGTCGCCCTTGCTCGCCACCTGCTTGAGCGCGGCCTTGGGGTTGTCGCGGTCGATGGCGATGGGGCGCAGCATGGCCATGGCCCAGCCGAAGAACGGCACATACAGCAACTCACGCTTGAGGACCTGGCTCAAAGGCTCGAAATAGGCCGAGAGGAAGAAGGTCTCCCAGGTGCTCTGGTGATTGGAGACGATCACGCAGGGCCGCTCCGGGACGTTTTCAGCGCCCTGCACTTCTACGCGAATGTTCAGAAATACCTTGGTCAGCCACAGCGCGCAGCGACACCAGTAGACGTTTATAAAGCGATAGCGCGCCTTGAATGGCAGGAACGGCGCGATAAAAAAGCTCAGGGAGCACCACAGCAAGGAACTGGTGCCCAACAGCAGGTAAAAGAAGAAGGTTCTGATGGCCTGCAGGATCGACATAGCGGCATTTACCATTGCGGGCATGCCCGCCTGTTAAAAAGCGCTCTCCCGAACAGTCCTTGGTCAGGATGCCAGAAGGGGCCTAATTGTGGATAAGTTCAGCGGCAACGGCCGCCAGGTCGTCAAAAATCAAGGTGCCAACCGGCAGGGTTTTCCCCAGAGTCTTTTCGCCTTTCCCGGTCTTTACCAATACTGGCTGAGAGTCGACGGCTTTTGCGGCCTCCAGGTCACCGAGACTGTCACCGACAAACCATAGACCTGTCAGTTCTGCCTGGTAATGCTCGGCAATGGTTTGCAGCATGCCCGGTTTCGGTTTGCGGCAGGCGCACCCTTCGTCGGGGCCATGGGGACAATAGACGATCAGCCCGACCTCGCCGCCCTGCTCCGCCACCAGCTCGCGCAGGCGCGCGTGCATGGCATCGAGGGTGGCCAGATCGTAGTAGCCGCGAGCGATGCCGGACTGGTTGGTGGCGACTGCCACCGTCCAGCCGGCCTTGCTCAACTGCGCAATGGCTTCGATCGAGCCGGGGATTGGAATCCACTCCTGCACCGATTTGATGTAGGCGTCGGAGTCGTGATTGATCACGCCGTCCCGGTCGAGTATCAGCAGTTTCACAGCCTTTCCTTACCTGATCAGCTCAGCACCGAAATATCCGCCACACCCAGGAACAGGCCCCGCAGACGCGCCAGCAGCGCATAGCGGTTGGCCCGCACCTTGGCGTCCTCGGCATTGACCATCACCGCCTCGAAGAAGGCGTCCACCGGCTCGCGCAGGGCGGCCAGGCGGGCCAGGGTCTCGCTGTACTGACGTGCTGCGGCCATCGGCTGTACGGCCTGGTCCGCCTGCTGGATCGCCGAGTACAGGGAGAACTCGTTGGCGTTGTCGAAGTACTTGGCTTCGACGGTGGTTGGCACATTGCCTTCGACCTTGCTCAGCAGGTTCGACACGCGCTTGTTCACCGCGGCCAGGGCGGCGGCTTCCGGCAACTTGCGGAAGGCCTGCACGGCTTGCACGCGCTGGTCGAAGTCCAGGGCCGAGCCTGGCTTCAGGGCACGTACCGACAGGTAGGTGGCCACATCCACGCCTTCGTCTTCGTAGCGGGCACGCAGACGGTCGAAGATGAACTCCAGCACCTGGTCGGCCAGGCCGGCGGCCTTGACCTTGCTGCCGAAGGCGCTGACGGCGAAGGCCACGGCGTCGTTCAGGTCGAGATCGAACTTCTTCTCGATCAGGATCCGCAGCACGCCCAGGGCCGCGCGACGCAGGGCGTAGGGGTCCTTGCTGCCGGTGGGCAGCATGCCGATGCCGAAGATCCCCACCAGGGTGTCCAGCTTGTCGGCGATGGCCACGGCGGCACCGGTCACGGTGCTTGGCAGCTCGGCGCCGGCGCCACGAGGCATGTACTGCTCGTTCAGGGCCAGGGCCACGTCTTCCGGCTCACCGTCATTGAGGGCGTAGTAGTAGCCGGCGATGCCTTGCATCTCCGGGAACTCGCCGACCATTTCGGTGGCCAGGTCGCACTTGGACAGCAGGCCGGCACGGGCCGCGCGCTGGGCGTCGCCGCCGATGCGCG
This sequence comes from Pseudomonas sp. Os17, assembly GCF_001547895.1. Classification (NCBI taxonomy): domain Bacteria; kingdom Pseudomonadati; phylum Pseudomonadota; class Gammaproteobacteria; order Pseudomonadales; family Pseudomonadaceae; genus Pseudomonas; species Pseudomonas sp. Os17. The sequence goes on from NZ_AP014627.1 coordinate 16,315, forward strand.
GGGCAATGAAGGCCGCCAGCTTGGACACCCGCTCGGCCTTGTCGTAGACGCTGCCGAGTTTTTCCTGGAAGACCACGTTCTGCAGGCGCAGGTTGAAGTCTTCGAGCTTCTGCTTCTTGTCCTGCTTGAAGAAGAACTCGGCGTCGGTCAGGCGTGGGCGCACGACTTTCTCGTTGCCCTCGATGATCTGGCGCGGGTCCTTGCTCTCGATGTTGGCCACGGTAATGAAGCGCGGCAGCAACTTGCCGTCGACGTCCAGCAGGCAGAAGTACTTCTGGTTGTCCTGCATGGTGGTGATCAGGGCTTCCTGGGGCACTTCAAGGAAACGCTCCTCGAACGAGCACACCAGCGGCACCGGCCATTCCACCAGGGCGTTCACTTCGTCCAGCAGGTCCGCCGGGACGATCGCCGTGCCTTCCTGCAGGGTGGCCAGCTCGGCGGTGCGCTTGCTGATCAGCTCGCGACGCTCGTTGGCATCGGCCAGCACGTAGGCGGCACGCAGGTCGGCCAGGTAGTTGGCCGGCGAGGTGATGCGCACGCTTTGCGGGTGATGGAAGCGGTGGCCACGGGAATCGCGGCCGGCCTTCTGGGCCAGGATGGTGCAGTCGATGACGTCGTCGCCCAGCAGCATCACCAGCCATTGGGTCGGACGCACGAACTCTTCCTTGCGCGCGGCCCAGCGCATGCGCTTGGGAATCGGCAGGTCGTTCAGCGAGTCTTCGACGATGGTCGGCAGCAGGCTGGCGGTCGGCTTGCCCTTGATGCTCTGGCTGTAGCGCAGTTTCGGACCGCTCTGATCGATCTCGCTGAGTTCGACGCCGCACTTCTTGGCAAAGCCCAGGGCTGCCTGGGTCGGGTTGCCTTCAGCGTCGAACGCCGCCTGGCGTGGCGGGCCGTCGAGGTTGATGCTGCGATCCGGCTGCTGGGTGGCCAGCTGGGTGATCAGTACCGCCAGGCGCCGTGGCGCGGCGTACACGTGCTTGGCCTGAAAGCTCAGGCCGGCGCTCTGCAGGCCTTTCTCGATGCCGGCCAGGAAGGCTTCGGCCAGGGTGTTCAGGGCTTTGGGTGGCAGTTCTTCAGTGCCCAGTTCAACCAGAAAATCTTGCGCACTCATTGTGCCGCCTCCAACTTAGCCAACACTTCATCACGCAGGTCCGGGGTTGCCATGGGGAAGCCCAGCTTGGCCCGGGCCAGCAGGTAGGCTTGCGCCACGGAACGCGCCAGGGTGCGCACACGCAGGATGTACTGCTGGCGCGCAGTCACCGAGATCGCCCGGCGTGCATCCAGCAGGTTGAAGGTGTGCGAGGCCTTGAGGACCATTTCATAGCTCGGCAGCGGCAGCGGCTGATCCAGCTCGATCAGGCGCTTGGCTTCGCTTTCGTAGAAATCGAACAGTTCGAACAGCTTCTCGACGTTGGCGTGTTCGAAGTTGTAGGTCGACTGCTCCACTTCGTTCTGGTGGAACACATCGCCATAGGTGACCTTGCCGAACGGGCCGTCGGCCCACACCAGGTCGTACACCGAGTCCACGCCCTGCAGGTACATGGCCAGGCGTTCCAGGCCGTAGGTGATCTCGCCGGTCACCGGGTAGCACTCGATGCCACCGGCCTGCTGGAAGTAGGTGAACTGAGTCACTTCCATGCCGTTGAGCCAGACTTCCCAGCCCAGGCCCCAGGCGCCCAGGGTCGGCGACTCCCAGTTGTCCTCGACGAAGCGGATGTCGTGCACCAGCGGGTCCAGGCCCACGTGCTTCAGGGAACCCAGGTACAGCTCCTGGAAGTTCTCCGGATTGGGCTTCAACACCACCTGGAACTGATAGTAGTGCTGCAGGCGGTTGGGGTTTTCGCCGTAGCGGCCGTCAGTCGGGCGACGACTGGGCTGCACATAAGCGGCGTTCCAGGTTTCCGGGCCGATGGCCCGCAGGAATGTAGCGGTGTGGAAAGTGCCGGCGCCTACTTCCATATCGTAGGGCTGAAGTACCACACAACCTTGCTCGGCCCAGTACTGCTGGAGGGCGAGGATCAAGTCTTGGAAGGTACGCACGGCTGGCGTAGGCTGGCTCACGAAATTCACCTGTTACTTGGGCTGCGATTTAAGGAGCGGGAGTATACCCGATTCAGTCCTGCGCACGCCCCCTGGAGCCTTATGCCACGCTGCTTTTGGTGTTCCGACGATCCGCTGTACATGGCTTATCACGATCAGGAGTGGGGCGTGCCGCTGCGCGATGCGCAGCGTCTGTTCGAGTTGTTATTGCTCGAAGGGTTCCAGGCCGGGCTGTCCTGGATCACCGTGCTGAAGAAGCGCGAGCGCTATCGCCAGGTGCTGTTCGGCTTCGATGTGCAGCGCGTGGCGCAGATGAGCGACGCCGAGATCGAAGACCTGATGCAGGACCCCGGCATCATCCGCAACCGCCTCAAGCTCAACGCCGCCCGGCGCAATGCCCAGGCCTGGCTGGAGCTGGAAGACCCGGTGGCCTTTCTCTGGTCCTTCGTCGGTGGCGAGCCGAAGATCAATCATTTCAACGACCGCAGCGAAGTGCCGGCGGTGACCCCGGAGGCCGAAGCCATGAGCCGCGGCCTGCAAAAAGCCGGCTTCACCTTCGTCGGACCGACCATCTGTTACGCGCTGATGCAGGCGTCGGGCATGGTCATGGATCACACCCGCGACTGTGATCGCTACGCCATCCTGGCCCACGCGCGGTTAGAATAGCCGGCTCGCGACACGCTTCATGACCGACAGATCAGGAGTCATTTGTGGATAAGTTCAAAGGCGCCCTGCTGGTGGGCGCTCTGCGGTTGTTTGCCCTGCTGCCCTGGCGCGCGGTGCAGGCGGTCGGCGCGGCCATCGGCTGGATCATGTGGAAGACCCCCAATCGTTCCCGCGACGTGGTGCGCATCAACCTGGCCAAATGTTTTCCACAGATGGACCCCGCCGAGCGCGAGCGCCTGGTAGGCCAGAGCCTGAAAGACATCGGCAAATCCCTGACCGAAAGCGCCTGCGCCTGGATCTGGCCGGCGGAGCGTTCCCTCGCCCTGGTGCGCGAAGTCGAGGGCCTGGACGTACTCAAGGACGCCCTGGCCTCGGGCAAGGGCGTGGTCGGCATCACCAGTCACCTGGGCAACTGGGAAGTGCTCAACCACTTCTACTGCAGCCAGTGCAAACCGATCATTTTCTACCGTCCGCCCAAGCTCAAGGCGGTGGACGAACTGCTGCGCAAGCAGCGGGTGCAACTGGGCAACCGCGTGGCGGCCTCCACCAAGGAAGGCATCCTCAGCGTCATCAAGGAAGTGCGCAAAGGCGGTGCCGTGGGCATTCCCGCCGACCCGGAACCGGCCGAATCCGCCGGGATCTTCGTGCCTTTCTTCGCCACCCAGGCCCTGACCAGCAAGTTCGTGCCGAACATGCTGGCCGGCGGCAAGGCAGTGGGCGTGTTCCTCCATGCCCTGCGCCTGCCCGATGGCTCGGGCTACAAGGTGATCCTCGAAGCGGCGCCGCAAGAGATGTACAGCACCGATACCGAAACCTCCTGTGCGGCCATGAGCAAGGTGGTCGAGCGCTATGTCGGGGCGTATCCGAGCCAGTACATGTGGAGCATGAAACGCTTCAAGAAGCGCCCTCCGGGCGAGGCGCGCTGGTACTGACAGCGCTGGCACGATCTGTGGATAACCTTCGCGCAGGCGTTATCCACAGCACACAGAACAAGGGCGCAGAAGATGTCCGAGCACCGCAAATCGTTTCGCATCAAGATTTCCCACGAGAGCATTGGCGAATGCCTGGGGCAGACCCGCAACCTGTCTGCCAGTGGCGTCTATGTGCAAAACCCGGCCCTGGCGCAATTGCCCAAGGGCGCGGTGGTCTATGGCCAGGTGCAGGGCCTGCCGGCGGCGGCGCCCCGGGTGCGCATGGAAGTGGTCCAGGCGGACGCGGAAGGGATCGCCCTGCGCTACCTGTGAAATCGTCCTGTAGCCGCTGCCGAGCCCGCGAGGCTGGGAAAAGGACCGAAGGGCCTTGTTTGGCGATCTCCAGCCGAACCTGTGTCGTCTCAAGATCTTTGCGTCCCTGCGGGCCGTTCGCAGCCTTCGGCAGCGGCTACAGGGGATAGAGGTCAGCCTTGAGACTGGCGGTCGAGTTTTTTCAGGAACACGGTCATTTCCTTTTCTGCCTGTTTGTCGCCGTGGCCCCGGGCCGCTTCCAGGCCCTGTTCCCAGGCCTGGCGTGCCCCTTGAAGATCGCCCTGCCCCTGACAGGCCTTGCCCAGCAGCTTCCAGGCCGCTGAATACTTGGGATCGAAGCCTACGCAGCGTTGCAGGTGCTCGGCCGCCCTGGCGAATTCACCCTGATCCAGGTAACCCTTGCCCAGGCCGAAGCGCAGCAGAGCGTTATCCACACCCTTGGCGAGCATTTTTTCCAGCGATTCAAGCATCGTTGTCACTCCTGTGGGCTCATGTAGCCGCTGCCGCAGGCTGCGCAAGGGCAGCGCCTACACAGTGGTTGATCAGAAAAAGCTCAGGCCCACGTGGAACAGCTTCTCCACGTCGCGAATGTGCTTTTTATCCACAAGGAACAGGATCACGTGGTCGCCGGCTTCGATCACCGTATCGTCGTGGGCGATCAGCACTTCTTCGTCACGAATGATGGCGCCGATGGTGGTGCCCGGCGGCAGGCCGATGTTCTCGATGGCGCGACCTATCACCTTGCTCGACTTGGCGTCGCCGTGGGCGATGGCCTCGATGGCTTCCGCCGCGCCGCGGCGCAGGGAGTGCACGCTGACGATGTCGCCGCGGCGCACGTGGGCCAGCAGGGTGCCGATGGTGGCCAGCTGCGGGCTGATGGCGATGTCGATGTCGCCACCCTGGATCAGGTCGACGTAGGCCGGGTTGTTGATGATGGTCATGACCTTCTTCGCCCCCAGGCGCTTGGCCAGCAGCGAGGACATGATGTTGGCCTCGTCGTCGTTGGTCAGGGCCAGGAAGATATCGGCGTCGGCGATGTTCTCTTCCAGCAGCAGGTCGCGGTCCGAGGCGCTGCCCTGCAGCACCACGGTGCTGTCCAGGGTGTCGGACAGGTAGCGGCAGCGGGCCGGGTTCATCTCGATGATCTTCACCTGGTAGCGGCTTTCGATGGCCTCGGCCAGGCGCTCGCCGATCTGCCCGCCACCGGCGATGACGATGCGCTTGTAGGATTCCTCCAGGCGGCGCATTTCGCTCATCACCGCGCGGATGTGGGCCTTGGCGGCGATGAAGAACACCTCGTCGTCGGCCTCGATCACCGTATCGCCCTTGGGCATGATCGGCCGGTCGCGCCGGAAGATCGCCGCCACCCGGGTGTCGACGTTGGGCATGTGCTCGCGCAGCTGACGCAGTTGCTGGCCCACCAGCGGGCCGCCGTAGTAGGCCTTGACCGCCACCAGTTGCGCCTTGCCTTCGGCGAAGTCGATCACTTGCAGGGCGCCGGGGTGTTCGATCAGGCGCTTGATGTAGAGGGTTACCACCTGCTCGGGGCTGATCAGCACGTCGACCGGGATCGCGTCGTTGTCGAACAGCCCGGCGCGGGTCAGGTAGGCGGATTCGCGCACCCGGGCGATCTTGGTCGGCGTGTTGAACAGGGTGTGGGCGACCTGGCAGGCGATCATGTTGGTTTCGTCGCTGTTGGTCACCGCCACCAGCATGTCGGCGTCGTCGGCTCCGGCCTGGCGCAGCACCGTGGGAAAGGAGCCGCGGCCTTGCACGGTGCGGATATCCAGGCGATCGCCGAGGCCGCGCAGGCGTTCGCCGTCGGTGTCCACCACGGTGATGTCGTTGGCTTCGCTGGCCAGGTGCTCCGCCAGTGTGCCGCCCACTTGCCCGGCGCCGAGGATGATGATTTTCATCCAGTCACTCCCTTAAAACCGTTTAGCCGCGTGCGGCGGCGATCTTGATCAGCTTGGCGTAGTAGAAACCGTCATGGCCGCCCTCTTGCGCCAGCAACTGGCGCCCGTGGGGCTGCTTGAGGCCGGCCGCAGGCTGCCCCAGTTGGCCGCCGATGTCCAATTCACGGGCGCCCGGGGTGCGCCCGAGGAAAGCCTCGATGACTTCGGTGTTCTCGGTGGGCAGGGTCGAGCAGGTGGCGTAGAGCAGGATGCCGCCCACTTCCAGGGTCTGCCACAGGGCGTCCAGCAGTTCGCCTTGCAGCTGCGCCAGGGCGGCGATGTCTTCCGGCTGGCGGGTCAGCTTGATGTCCGGGTGGCGACGGATCACCCCGGTGGCCGAGCACGGCGCGTCCAGCAGGATGCGCTGGAACGGCTGGCCGTCCCACCAGGCCTGGGTGTCGCGGCCGTCGGCGGCGATCAGCTGGGCATCGAGCTTCAGGCGGTCGAGGTTTTCCCGCACTCGCACCAGGCGCTTGGCCTCCAGGTCCACCGCCACCACGCCGGCCAGGGCCGGTTGCACTTCGAGGATGTGGCAGGTCTTGCCCCCCGGCGCGCAGCAGGCGTCCAGCACCCGCTGCCCCGGCGCCAACTCCAGCAGCTCGGCGGCCAGTTGCGCGGCTTCGTCCTGGACGCTGATCCAGCCTTCGGCAAAGCCCGGCAGGCCGCGAACATCGCCGGCTTCGTCGAGGACGATACCGTCCTGGCTGTAGACGCAGGCCCTGGCCGCCACACCCGCTTCGCTCAGCAGCTGCAGGTAGGCGTCCCGCGAATGATGCCGGCGATTGACCCGCAGGATCATCGGCGGGTGGGCGTTGTTGGCGGCGCAGATGGCTTCCCAGTGCTCGGGCCAGAAGGCCTTGAGGGACTTTTGCAGCCAGCGCGGGTGCGCGGTGCGCACTACCGGGTCGTGTTCCAGCTCGGCCAGCAGCGCCTCGCTTTCACGCTGGGCGCGGCGCAGCACGGCGTTGAGCAGGGCCTTGGCCCAGGGCTTTTTCAGCTTGTCGGCGCAACCCACGGTTTCGCCGATGGCGGCGTGGGCCGGCACCCGGGTGTAGAGCAGTTGATAGAGGCCCACCAGCAGCAGCGCCTCGACATCGGCGTCGGCGGCCTTGAATGGCTTCTGCAGCAGTTTGGCCGCCAGCGCCGACAGCCGTGGCTGCCAGCGCGCGGTGCCGAAGGCCAGGTCCTGGGTGAAGCCGCGATCCCGGGCTTCGACCTTGTCCAGCTGGATCGGCAGCGAGCTGTTGAGCGAGGCCTTGCCGTTGAGTACCGCGGTCAGGGCCTTGGCGGCGGCCAGGCGCGGGTTCATTGGGCGTCCGCCGCTTGGCCGAGGACGGTGCCGAGGGCGAACTTCTCGCGGCGGCTGTTGAACAGGTCGCTGAAGTTCAGCGCCTTGCCGCCGGGCAGTTGCAGGCGGGTCAGGCACAGCGCCTGCTCACCGCAGGCGACGAGCAGGCCGTCCTTGCTGGCGCCGAGGATCTCGCCCGGGGTGCCCCGGCCTGTGGCCAGGGTGGCGGCCAGGACTTTCAGGGCCTCGCCGTTCAAGGTGCTGTGGCAGATCGGCCAGGGGTTGAAGGCCCGGATCAGGCGTTCCAGCTCCACGGCCGGGCGGCTCCAGTCGATGCGCGCCTCGTCCTTGTTCAGCTTGTGGGCGTAGGTGGCCAGGCTGTCGTCCTGGACTTCGCCTTGCAGGGTGCCGGCGGCCAGGCCTTCGATGGCTTGCAGCACGGCCGGCGGGCCCAGCTCGGCCAGGCGGTCGTGCAGGCTGCCACCGGTGTCCTGGGCGCTGATCGGGGTGCTGACCTTGAGCAGCATCGGCCCGGTGTCCAGGCCGGCTTCCATGCGCATCACGGTCACGCCACTGGTTGCATCACCGGCTTCTACGGCGCGCTGGATCGGCGCGGCACCGCGCCAGCGCGGCAGCAGCGAGGCGTGGCTGTTGATGCAGCCAAGACGCGGAATATCCAGTACCACCTGAGGCAGGATCAGGCCGTAGGCCACCACCACCATCAGGTCCGGCTTGAGCGCCGCCAGTTCGGCCTGGGCCTCGGCATTGCGCAGGGTGGGTGGTTGCAGCACCGGGATCTGGTGCTCCAGGGCCAGTTGCTTGACCGGGCTGGGCATCAGCTTCTGCCCGCGCCCCGCCGGACGGTCCGGCTGGGTGTAGACCGCGACAATCTGGTGAGGGCTGTCGAGCAGGGCCTTGAGGTGTTCGGCGGCGAATTCGGGGGTGCCGGCAAAGACGATGCGCAGTGGCTCAGTCATGAGAATTCTCGATGTTAAACATGCGGAAAAGAAAAAGGCTTGCCGTGGCAAGCCTTTGCAAGACGGTCATCAAGCCTGCTGGCGATGCTGCTTTTCCAGCTTCTTCTTGATCCGGTCACGCTTGAGCGTGGACAGGTAATCGACGAACAGCTTGCCGTTGAGGTGGTCGCATTCGTGCTGGATGCACACCGCCAGTAGTCCTTCGGCGATCAGTTCATAGGGCTGGCCGTCGCGGTCCAGGGCCTTGATCTTGACCCGTTGCGGGCGGTCGACGTTTTCATAGAAACCCGGCACCGACAGGCAGCCTTCCTGGTACTGGTCCATCTCGTCGGTCAGGGCTTCGAATTCGGGGTTGATGAACACCCGGGGCTCGCTGCGATCTTCGGACAGGTCCATGACCACGACGCGTTTGTGCACGTTGACCTGGGTCGCCGCTAGACCGATGCCTGGGGCCTCATACATTGTTTCAAACATGTCGTCGACCAACTGACGCACTTCGTCGTCCACTACGGCCACGGGTTTGGCGATAGTGCGCAGGCGCGGATCAGGGAATTCGAGGATGTTTAAAATGGCCATAAGCGTAATTGCTACACGTGTGAAGTAAGGGCGGAGTCGGCGCCCTGACAGGTCCTGGACCTGGGCCGCCGATGCAAAACGTGCTCTGCAAAGGAGCGAGCCGCGCAGGCTCTGGCGTTTTACGCGAGCGCACATAATAAAGGGATTCAGCCCCCGAGGAAATGACTGTTCGCCTTGCCTCCGTTGGGCTGGACCGCCATCGGTCGCCGCTGCAGGCCTGCTCCTGGGGGCGTGACCGAGGTCTGCTCAGCGAGCGCGACCAGCGTTTGGGCGCAGCGTCGGCGAAGTTGGCGGACCGTTTCCCGAGGGCGTTGGGAAACTTGTCCTCAACAAGTTACCAACAGACTTATCCACAGCTTGTTCCGGCGCTGACCGGACTGATGACGATCAAGGATGATCCATGTCGCACTCGATTAGTGCCGCCATTTCCCCCGCGGAACTGGAAGCCCGTTTACGTTTGCATGGCGTGCCCGGTCTGGGACCCAGGCGCTTTCAGCGCCTGCTCCAGGCCTTCGGTTCAGCCGCCAAAGCCCTCAGTGCACCGGCCGGTGCCTGGCATGCCCTGGGCCTGCCGGCCGCCTGCAGCGATGCCCGGCGCAGCGCCGAAGTGCGCGAGGGCGCTCGGCGTGCCTTGGCCTGGATAGACAACCAGGCCCAGCATTTACTGATGTGGGACCAGCCCGGCTACCCGGCCTTGCTGGCCCAGTTGGAGGATGCGCCGCCGCTGTTGTTCGTGGCCGGCGACCCTTCGATTCTGGAACGGCCGCAGCTGGCGATGGTGGGCAGCCGCCGCGCTTCGTCCCCGGGACTGGACACCGCGGCGGCGTTCGCCAGGAGCCTGGCCGGAGCCGGATTCGTGATCACCAGTGGTCTGGCCCTGGGCATCGATGGCGCAGCCCATCAGGCGGCACTGGCCGTTGGCGGGCACACGGTGGGGGTGCTGGGCACCGGCCTGGAAAATTTTTATCCACAGCGCCATCGAGCCTTGGCCCAGGCGATGATCGACCAGGGCAGCGCGGTGGTTTCCGAGTTCGCGCTGGACACCGGTCCGCGGGCGGAGCACTTCCCCCGGCGCAATCGGATCATCAGCGGCCTGTCCCTCGGCGTGCTGGTGGTGGAAGCCAGCGTGGCCAGCGGTTCCCTGATCACCGCCCGCCTGGCGGCGGAACAGGGCCGCGAGGTGTACGCGATTCCCGGTTCCATCCATCACCCCGGTGCGCGGGGCTGTCACCAGCTGATCCGTGATGGCGCGGTATTGGTGGAAAGCGTGCAGGACATTCTCGAAACCCTCAGGGGCTGGCAACACGTGGCACCGCCGGCCGCCATGCCGGCCGAAACCGCCAGGCATCCGCTGCTGGCCCTGCTCCTGGCCGCGCCCCACAGCAGCGAGGCCCTGGCGCGGGCCAGCGGCTGGCCCCTGCCGCGGGTGCTGGCGGCCTTGAGCGAGTTGGAGATCGACGGCCTTGCGGTCAATGAAAACGGCCGCTGGCTGGCACGCCCGGGGTCGAGTTGAGGGCGGTTGCGCGCTGTCGCCAAACCGCAACAGGCCCTAGGTTTTATAGGCAGGATCGGTAAACTGCGCACAGCTTTTATCTGGAGATTCGGCAATGGTCAGCAGTTGGCGTGTGCAACAAGCCGCACGAGAGATTCGCGCAGGGGCGGTGATTGCCTACCCAACCGAAGCGGTCTGGGGCCTGGGGTGCGATCCGTGGAACGAAGAGGCGGTGGATCGCCTGCTGGCGATCAAGTCACGCTCGGTGGACAAGGGCCTGATTCTGATCGCCGACAACATCCATCAGTTCGACTTTCTCTTCGAGGACTTCCCCGACACCTGGATCGAGCGCATGTCCAGCACCTGGCCGGGTCCCAACACCTGGCTGGTGCCCCATCAGAACCTGCTGCCGGAGTGGGTCACCGGGGTGCATGACACGGTGGCGTTGCGGGTCAGCGATCATCCGCTGGTGCGTGAACTGTGCGCGCTGGTGGGACCGCTGATTTCCACCTCGGCCAATCCCCAGGGGCGGCCGGCGGCGCGCACGCGGCTGCGCGTCGAGCAGTACTTCCGTGGGCAACTGGACCTGGTGCTCACCGGCAGCCTGGGCGGGCGCAAGAACCCGAGCCTGATCCGCGATCTGGCCACCGGCAGGGTGGTGCGGCCCTCCTGATTGCTGCGCCGGCTCCCACGGGTCATCGCGACGCGTGTTGCAGGAGCCGGCTGGCCGGCGAAGGCGCTTAGGGCAAGAGCACCGTCGAACCGGTGGTGCGCCGTGCCGACAGCTCGACATGGGCCTTGGCGGCATCCGCCAGGGCGAAGCGCTGGCCAATCTCGATCTTCAACTGGCCGCTGGCGATCATGGCGAACAGATCGTCGGCCATGCGTTGCAGGTTCTCGGCGTTGTTGGCGTAGCTGGCCAGGGTCGGCCGGGTGACATACAGCGAGCCCTTGGCCGAGAGAATCCCCAGGTTCACCCCTTCCACCGCGCCCGAGGCATTGCCGAAGCTGACCATCAGCCCGCGGGGTGCCAGGCAATCCAGGGAAGTCAGCCAGGTGTCCTTGCCCACGCCGTCGTAGACCACCGGGCACTTCTTGCCGTCGGTCAGTTCCAGCACTCGCTGGGCCACGTCTTCATGGCTGTAATCGATGGTTTCCCAGGCACCCAGGGCCTTGGCGATGGCGGCTTTCTCCGGCGAGCTGACGGTGCCGATCAGTTTTACCCCCAGGGCCTTGGCCCACTGGCAGGCCAGGGAACCGACGCCGCCGGCGGCCGCGTGAAACAGCACGGTCTCGCCGCCCTTGAGTTCATAGGTCTGGCGCAGCAGGTACTGCACGGTCAGGCCCTTGAGCATCACCCCGGCGGCCTGTTCGAAGCTGATGGTGTCCGGCAGGTGCACCAGGTTGGCTTCGGGCAGCACGTGCACATCGCTGTAGGCACCCAGCGGGCCGCTGCCATAGGCCACCCGATCGCCGACCTTGAAGCGGGTCACCGCGCTGCCCACGGCTTCCACGACCCCGGCCCCTTCGGCGCCCAGGCCCGACGGAAGCGCCGGCGGTGCGTACAGGCCGCTGCGGAAATAGGTATCGATGAAGTTCAGGCCGATGGCCTGGTTGCTGACGCGAACCTGCTGCGGGCCCGGTTCGGCGGGCTGGTAATCCACATACTCGAGTACTTCGGGGCCGCCATGGGCGCGGAACTGGATACGTTTGGCCATCTGTACTCACTCCTTGGTCGTCGCGTGAAAGGGTTCTATCGGACTCCTCTGCTTGACCTTCGTCAACTGCGAGTGGACACAGTGCGGTGTTATGCTACGCGCCCATTTGCGCCGGCCCCGGTTTCATCCCTGGCGCCGCCTAGCTTTGCCCGATTCAAGGTGATGCCATGACTACCCGCACCGAGGCCGTAAAAGCCTACCTGCTCGACCTGCAAGACCGTATTTGCACTGCCCTGGAAAACGAAGACGGCGGCGCGCGCTTCATCGAGGATGCCTGGACCCGGCCTGCCGGCGGTGGCGGACGCACCCGGGTGATCGGTGGCGGTGCAGTGATCGAAAAGGGCGGGGTCAACTTCTCCCACGTGTTCGGCAGCGGCCTGCCGCCTTCGGCCAGCGCCCATCGTCCGGAACTGGCCGGTCGGGGTTTCGAGGCCCTGGGCGTGTCCCTGGTGATCCACCCGCACAACCCCCATGTGCCGACCTCCCACGCCAACGTGCGTTTCTTCATTGCCGAGAAGGAAGGTGAAGAACCGGTCTGGTGGTTCGGCGGCGGTTTCGACCTGACCCCCTACTACGGCAATGAAGAAGACTGCGTGCACTGGCACCAGGTCGCCGAACGCGCCTGCGCGCCTTTTGGCCCGGACGTCTACCCGCGCTACAAGGCCTGGTGCGACAGCTACTTCCACATCAAGCACCGCAACGAGCCCCGGGGCATCGGCGGCCTGTTCTTCGACGACTTGAACGAGTGGGACTTCGACACCTGCTTCGCTTTCATGCGCGCCATCGGCGATGCCTATATCGAGGCTTACCTGCCCATCGTCCAGCGCCGCAAGGCCGCGGCCTACACCGAGCAGCAGCGCGAGTTCCAGGAATTCCGCCGTGGCCGCTACGTGGAGTTCAACCTGGTCTACGACCGTGGCACCCTGTTCGGCCTGCAATCGGGCGGGCGTACCGAATCGATCCTCATGTCGTTGCCGCCGCAAGTGCGCTGGGGCTACGACTGGAAGGCCGAGCCGGGCACCGAAGAGGCGCGCCTGACCGAGTACTTCCTGCAGGACCGCGACTGGCTGGCGGCCAGCCACTAACCCGCACCCACCGTGTAGGAGCCGGCTTGCCGGCGAAGAGGCCTTCAAGGCGGACGCGGCTCCTACCCGTGTGTGTTGAGCAAATGGGATGAGAGATGGACCAGTACGTTGTCTTTGGTAATCCGATCGGCCATAGCAAATCACCCTTGATCCACCGGCTGTTCGCCCAGCAGACCGGCCAGCAACTGGAATACAACACCCTGCTGGCGCCCCTGGACGACTTCGCCGGCGCTGCCCGCGATTTCTTCGCCCAGGGCCGCGGGGCCAACGTCACAGTGCCGTTCAAGGAAGACGCCTATCGCCTGTGCGACAGCCTGACCGAGCGTGCGCAGCGGGCCGGCGCGGTGAACACCCTGAGCAAGCAGGCCGACGGCCGCCTGTTGGGGGACAACACCGACGGCGCCGGACTGGTGCGCGACCTGACGGTGAACGCCGGGGTCAGCCTCAAGGGCAAGCGCATCCTCCTCCTGGGAGCCGGGGGCGCCGTGCGCGGTGCCCTGGAGCCTTTGCTGGCGCAACAGCCGGCGTCGGTGGTGATTGCCAATCGCACCGTGGAAAAAGCCGAGTTGCTGGCCGAGCTGTTCGCCGATTTGGGGCCGGTGTCGGCCAGCGGCTTCGACTGGCTGGAGGAGTCGGTGGACCTGATCATCAATGCCACTTCCGCCAGCCTGTCTGGGGACTTGCCGCCGATTGCCAGCAGCCTGATCGAACCGGGCAAGACGGTGTGCTACGACATGATGTACGCCAAGGAACCGACGCCGTTCTGCCGCTGGGCCAGCGATCACGGAGCGGCACTGGTGCTCGATGGCCTGGGCATGCTGGCCGAACAGGCGGCGGAAGCCTTCTACCTGTGGCGTGGTGTGCGCCCGGACAGCGCCCCGGTGCTGGCCGAACTGCGCCGCCAGTTGGCGCAGTAACCCCTCCTCCCTCGTAGGAGCTGGCTTGCCAGCGAAGGCGGCCTCAAGACCGGCGCCAGGTCCAAGGGCCTCTTCGCCGGCAAGCCGGCTCCTACGTCGAGTGTGGGCAAGACGCCTGCGGGTTCAGTCTTCGAAGTGGATCGGGCAGTGCTCCGGTCCTTCGAGCTTGATCAATTCCTCTTTCACCGCCTGCCGGGCTCGGCGCAGGGTCAGGCTGCGGTCCTGGCGTTTCAGTCGGCGCGCCTCCTGATGCAGCATCGCCACCCCTGAATAGTCGATGAAGTTGATCTGCCGGGCGTCGATCACCAGTTTCGGTGCGTGGCAGCGTTGCATGCGCACTTGCAGGTAATGACTGGCGCCAAAGAAGATCGAGCCGCCGACCCGCAGGACGTCGGCATCGCCCTCGCTGGACTGCTGCACCCGTGGCTGCGACGTGCGCTTGAGGTAGAAGAACAGCGACGCCAGGACCCCGGCATAGATCGCCGTCTGCAACTCCAGGAGCAAGGTGGCGATGCAGGTCAGGCTCATCACCACAAATTCGGCGCGGCTGACCCGGAATAGCGCGCGTATGCCCCGATGGTCCACCAGCCCCCAGCAGATCAGCAGGATGCTGCCGGCCATGGCCGGAATCGGGATGTGGGCGATCAGCCCGGCGCCGGCCACCGCGAACAGCGCCACCCACAGCGCCGAGAACACCCCGGCCAGGGGCGAGCGGGCACCGGCTTCATAACTCAAGCCCGAGCGGGTGAAAGAGCCGGAGGACAGGTAGCCGGAGAAAAACGCCCCGACCATGTTCGACAGGCCCTGGGCGCGGACTTCCTGGTTGGCGTCGAGCAGTTGTTCCGAACGTGCCGACAGCGAGCGGGCAATCGACAGGCTGGTGACCAGCCCCAGCATCCCCACCGCCACGGCACTGGGCAGCAGCCGCAGGACCAGCTCCAGGTCCAGTGGCAACGGGCTCAAGGGCGGTAGCCGGCCCACGAAGGCGCTGACCAATTTGACGTGGCCGAACACCCCCGGCAGCAACCAGACCACCAGCGCACTGAGCACCAGGCTGAGCAACAGGCTGGGCCAGCGTGGCGCCAGTAGCTTCAGGCCGAGGCCGACGATCAGGCTGCCCAGCCCCAGCAACAGCGAAGGCTTGTCCACAGCGTCCAGGTGTTCCAGCAGCAAGCTCAGGCTATTGAGGGCGGTGGCCTGATTCGGCAGCTCCAGGCCCAGGAGGTTGGGCAATTGCCCCAGGGCAATCACCACCGCGGCACCGAGGGTGAAGCCCAGCACCACCGAATGCGAGACGAAGTTCACCAGGGCGCCGAAACGCAGCAGCCCCAGCAGCCACTGGAAGATCCCCGCCAGCAGGGTCAGCAGCAGGATCAGGGTGATGTAGTCCTCGGACGCCGGCACCGCCAGGGGGCTGACGCTGGCATACAGCACGATGGAAATCGCTGCCGTGGGCCCGCAGATCAGGTGCCAGGACGAGCCCCAGAGGCAGGCCACCAGCACCGGGACTATGGCCGCGTACAGCCCGTACTCCGGCGGCAGGCCGGCAATCAGCGCATAGGCGATCGATTGCGGCAGGGCGAGGATCGCGCCACTGAGCCCCACCAGCAGATCACGACCGACGCTGGCGCGGGTCTGCTGGGGCAGCCAGCCGAGAAAAGGCAGGAGTGAATGGCGGTTGGGCCAGGCCATGGTTGCTCACGGATGGGGGAATTCGAGGGGGCCAGGGTAATGCATTGTCAGGCTTCGGGCATGTGGCGAGGCTGGCCCCTGATCCCGCAGGAGCCGGCGCACCTTGGGCTACAACTTGGCCTTCACCGCCGCCAGGGCCTCTTTGTCATCGATGGTCCGGACCCCTTGCAGCCACTGCTCCAGCACCGCCGGGTTGGCCTTGATCCAGGCCTTGGCGGCATCGGCGTTGCTGAGCTTGTTGTTCACCACCTCGGCCATGATGGCGTTCTCCATGTCCTGGGTGAACCGCAGGTTGCTCAGGAGCTTGCCGACGTTCGGGCAGGCCTGTGCATAACCCTTGCGCGTCAGGGTGTAGACGCTGCCGCTGGCGCCGAAGTACTGCTCGCCCCCGGTCAGGTAACGCATGTTCAGCTGCACGTTCATCGGGTGCGGGGTCCAGCCGAGGAAGGTCACGAAGCGCTGTTTTTTCGTGGCCCGGGACACCTCGGCGAGCATCGCCTGCTCGCTGGACTCGATCAGCTTCCACTGGCCTAGATTGAACTCGTTGTTCTTGATGATCGCCTGCAGCGACAGGTTGGCCGGAGCACCGGAGCCGATGCCGTAGATCTTCCTGTCGAACTTGTCGGCGAATGTGTTCAGGTCGGCGAAATCATGCACCCCGGCGTCCCATACGTAGTTCGGAACCGCCAGGGTGAACTCGGTGCCTTCCAGGTTCTTCGCCAGCTGGATCACCTCGCCATTGGCCACGAACTTGTCGTAGAAGCCCTGCTGCGCCGGCATCCAGTTGCCCAGGAACACATCCACCTGGCCGTCCTTGAGGCCGCCGTAGGTGATGGGCACCGCCAGGGTGTCGATCTTGGCCTTGTAGCCCATGCCCTCCAGCAGAAAGCTGGCGATGGCGTTGGTGGCGGCGATGTCGCTCCAGCCCGGATCGGCCATCTTCACGGTTGCGCACGAGTCGGCCCAGGCGGTTGCGCTGCCCAGAGCCAGGAACCCGACGGCCAGCGCTGTGGATAACGTTTGCATGCTCTTCCCCTTGGATTATTGGTGTTGGCAGGGTTGTGGATAACGCGCCTTGCGCTCCAGATCGTCGAGGTCGATGTGGTTGCGCATGTATTGCGCACTGGCGTCGACCAGGGGCTGGTGATCCCAGCTCTTGCGCGTGCCCCGGTTCAGGGCGTCGGCCACCAGGCGGCGACGGCGCTGGCTGGCCAGGACCTGTTGGTGAATGGTCGGGATGTCCCACTTGGCCCGGGCCTCGGCGAGGAAGGCGTCGAACAGCGCTCGATGCTCGGCCGACTGGCTGAGGTCGATGCGCTCTTGCGGGTCGTGGGCGACATCGAAGAGCAGGCACGGGTCGTCTTCGCTGTAGATGAATTTGTAGGCGCCCCGGCGAATCATCATCAGCGGGCTGATAGTGCCCTCGGCCATGTATTCGCCGAACACCTCATCGTGGCCGCCCTGCCCCAGCAGATGGGGGACCAGGGAGCGGCCGTCCAGGGGCAGGTTGGGCTCCACATGGCCGCCGGCCAGTTCCACCAGGGTCGGCAGCAGGTCGGCAGTGGACACCGCGGCGCCGACCCGCCCGGCGGCGAACTGCCCCGGCGCGCAGATCAGCAGCGGCACCCGGGCGGCCATTTCGAACCAGTGCATTTTGTACCAGAGGCCACGCTCGCCGAGCATGTCGCCGTGGTCGCCGGAAAACACGATCAACGTGTCGTCCGCCAGCCCGGTGTCTTCCAGGGTCTGCAGCAGCTTGCCGACGTTGCTGTCGATGTAGCTGCAGGCGCCGAAGTAGGCCCGCCGCGCGTCGCGGATCTTATCCACAGGCAGCGGCTTGTCCCACAGGTCGTAGACCTTGAGCAGGCGCTGGGAGTGCGGGTCTAGCTCGCTCTGGGGCGGGGTCTGGGGCAGTGGAATGTCGTCGTCGCGGTACAGATCCCAGAACGCCTTGGGAATGGTGTAGGGATCGTGGGGATGGGTCATGGACACGGTGAGGCAGAACGGCTGGTCGCCGCCCGCGCGAACGTGGTCGAACAGGTATTGCCGGGCCTTGAACACCACCTCTTCGTCGAAATCCAGTTGGTTGGTGCGCACGCAAGGGCCGGCCTGCAGCACCGAGGACATGTTGTGGTACCAGCTGGGGCGCACCTGGGGCTCATCCCAGTTCACCGCCCAGCCGTAGTCGGCGGGGTAGATGTCAGTGGTCAGGCGTTCTTCGTAGCCGTGCAACTGGTCCGGGCCGCAGAAGTGCATCTTGCCCGACAGCGCGGTGCGATAGCCCAGGCGCCGCAGGTAGTGGGCATAGGTGGGCACGTCGGCGGGAAAGTCCGCGGCGTTGTCGTAGGCGCCGATCTTGCTCGGCAACTGGCCGCTGACCAGGGTGAAGCGCGACGGCGCGCACAGCGGGCTGTTGCAGTAGGCAGCGTCGAACACCACGCCCCGGGCGGCCAGGCGGCTGAGGTGCGGCAGCTGGATGGGCGATGGACCGTAGAACGGCAGCAAGGGCGCGGCCATCTGGTCGGCCATGATGAAAAGAATGTTCTTGCGCTTCATGGATTCGCGGCATTCCATAGTCGACGGTTATGCGAAAGTGCTGCGATCGAGCATGGATTCCATGTCTTTGGCGGTAAAGCCCATGTGCGGCAATGACTAGGATAAGCACCGCTTATGTATGAAGCCCTTGGTGACCTGTCCCTGGACCTGCTCCGGGTGTTTGAAGCGGCCGCGCGTCTGCGCAGCTTCACCGCGGCGGCGGTGGAACTGGGCACTACCCAGCCGGCCATCAGCCAGCAGATCAAGCGCCTGGAAGAGCAGTTGCAGGTGCGCCTGTTCGACCGCATCTACCGCGGCATCGAACTGACCGAGTCCGGCGCGCTGTTGCTGGAACAGGTGCAGGCCGGCCTGCAGAGCATCGACGCCGGCCTCACGGCCCTGGCCCAGCAGCATCAGCATGAGGTGTTGCAGGTGGCCACGGATTTCGCCTTCGCCGCCTACTGGCTGATGCCGCGCCTGCATCGTTTCCATCAGGCCAACCCCCAGGTGGACGTCAGCCTGGTGACCAGCGAGCGCAGCCACAGCATGTTGCGCAGCGATATCGATGTGGCGGTGCTGTTCGGCGACGGACGTTTCAAGCATGGCGAAAGCCACTGGCTGTTCAGCGAGGAAGTGTTTCCGGTGTGCAGCCCGCTGCTGCTCAAGGAGCGCCTGGCGCCCCTGCCCGCCCAGGCCCTGCTGGAGATGCCGCTGCTGCACCTGCGGGGGGAAAACGCCAGTCACTGGTTCGACTGGAGCGGGGTGTTCCGCGAACTGGGCCTGGCCGGCGCCCCGCCCCCGGGGCAATTGCGTTTCGACAATTACACCCTGCTGATCCAGGCGGCCATCGGCGGCCAGGGCGTGGCCATCGGCTGGCGTCATCTGGTGGACGATCTGCTGGCACAGGGGCTGTTGTGCCGGCCGATCGCCCAGAGTGCGCTGTCCGCCTACGGCTATTACGTGGTGCTGCCGCCGCGCAAGCGTCGCGGACCGTTGATCCAGCGCTTCGTCGACTGGCTGATGGCCGAGCAGGCCGGCAGTGCCCAGTCCCTCAGGGGGCTGGCGTTGCCGTCCATTGCCCTGTAGACGGCACCTTGAACAGGCTCCACAGGGACAGTGCGCCGTTGCCCAGGCACACCAGCGCCAGCGACACCACCGCGAGGAAGGCCAGGTATTCCCAGCCGCCCCCCGGGCTGGTGTAGATCCAGCCGTGGGCGCCGTGGACGAAGACGATCGCCCCCAGCAGCATCGGCATCAGCCCCAGGGCGATCCAGCGCACGCCTACCCCGAGGATCAGCAGCAAGCCCCCCACCAGCTCGGCGCACACCGCCGGGTAGGTCAGCCACTCGGGCATGCCGGTGGCGCCGAACAGCTTGAGGGTGCCCGGCCAGCCCAGGACCAGGATCTTGAACAGGGCGTGGGCGACGTACATGGCGCCCAGGGCCAGGCGCAGGAACAGGGCGGCCCATTGTTCCGGTGCCTGGAGCGGCGATCTGATTGGGAGTGCAGGCATATGACAAGTCCTTGTGTGGTTGGGAAGGTTGCGGATTGCTGAGTGTCCGGCGGTCAAACGATGGCCACCGAGGCGCCGACCAGTAACAGCACGCCGATGTGGACGTTGCTGCGAAACAGGTGGTTGCAGGGCTCCGGGTGGTCCGGACTGAACAGGCTGAGCTGGTAGGCCAGGGCCAGGGCGATTGGCAGCAGCAGGATGAAAAAGCCCGGGTTGGCACCGGCCAGCAGGCCCGCGCCGCACCAGCACAGCAGGGTCATGGCGTAGAACCCGGCGATCCAGGTCCTGCCCCGTTCGGCGAACAGCGTGGCGGTGGAGCGCAGGCCCATGTTCAGGTCGTCCTCACGGTCGCTGTAGGCATAGAGGGTGTCGTAGCCCAACTGCCAGAACAGGCAGCCCAGCCACAGCGCCAGTGCACTGGGTTGCAGGCTGCCGGTGGTTTCCACGCTGGCCATGAGCACGCCCCAGTTGAACACCGCGCCGAGAAACGCCTGGGGCCAGTGGGTGAAGCGCTTGAACAGCGGGTAGACCAGGGTCAGGGGCACGCAGCACAGGGCCAGCAGCACCGTCGCCGGTTGCAGAAGCGGCAGCAACCCGGCGGCCAGCAGCAACGTCACGGTCAGGCAGGCCAGGGCTTGGGCGAGGCTCAGCGAACCCTGGGCCAGGGGCCGCTGGCGGGTGCGGTTGACCCGGGCGTCGAAGCCGCGATCGAGGATGTCGTTGATGCAGCAGCCGGCACTGCGCATCAGCAGGGCGCCGAGGGCGAACACCAGCACGGTGCCGACCGGGGGAATGCGCCCGGCGCAGAGGATCAGCGCGGCCAGGGCCGGCAGCAGGGTCAGCCAGGTGCCGATGGGCCGGTCCAGGCGCATCAGGCGGGCGTAGGCCTGCCAGGATCGCGGCAGGCGGGTCGCGACCCAGTCATGGGCGCGGATGTCATTGAGGTCGGGGCTGGCGGGCATCTTCGGTCCCTGAATGTGAGCACGGTGTTGATCACGACCCAGCGCTTTCAAGTGTTCAAAAAACACTCAGGCCGGTGGCGGTCACCGAACGTCGGGCAAGCCGCTGCCGTGATCGCACGGGTTGATTTTCAGTGCCATCTGCTTGCTGGTCGGATGCGCTAAAGTTGCCCGCCCCCGCCCGTTGCGGCAAGGGAACAATCCGCAATAGCCTCCTGCAGGATCTGCAATATGCTCCGTGATGAAGTGCCCCGCGTTCCACGTATCGACCTCAACCTGCTGCGGGTTTTCGATGCGGTCTATGAGGACCGCAGCATCCTGCTGGCCAGCAAGCGCCTGCATCTGAGCCAGTCGGCGGTCAGCCATGCCCTGACCCGGCTGCGCGAGTCCTTGCAGGACGAGCTGTTCATTCGCACGGCCAAGGGCATGCAGCCGTCGGCCCGGGCCGAGGCGATTGCCGGCCCGTTGCGCGAGGCGCTGCTGACCATTCAACACACGGTCGGCGTGGAGCCATTCGACCCCGCCCGCGCGACGCGTACCTTCACCCTGGCGGCCAACGACTACCTGAGTTCGGTGCTGTTGGCGCCCTTGCTGCGGCGCCTGGCCCAGGTGGCGCCGGGGGTGGATCTGGTGGTGCGTCCGGCGACCCGCCTGGACCTGGCCGAGCAGATCGATGTCGGACGTATCGATCTGGCCGTCGGGGTGTTTGCCGAGTTGCCGCAGCGGGTGCACAGCGCCTGTCTCTGGCGGCAGCAGGATGAGTTGCTGATGTGCCCCGAGCATCCCTTGCTCGACCTGCCTGTACTGACGCTTGAGGCCCTGGCGGACCAGCCGTTGATCACGCTGTCGGTGGGCGGGCAGGAGGAAGGCGCGGTCAACGGCTACATTCTCGAGCGCGGCATTGCCCGGCAGTCGGAGATGTTCGATCGCCAGCGCCTGGAGCAGGCACTGGCGGCGATTGGCCGGCGTCCCCAGTACAAGGTCACCCTGCCCCATGCCCTGGTGCTGCCGCAGTTGCTGGAGCAGTCGCGCCTGGTGGCGATTGTGCCGGAACCCTTGGCCCGGGCCTTCGAGCAGCGTTTTGGGCTGTGCCGGCGGGCGCTGCCGCTGGCGGTCGAGCCCTCATCGCTGCTGGCGATCTGGCACGGGCGCAACAGTGCCGACCCGGCCCATCTCTGGCTGCGCCAGCAACTGCTGGAGGTGGCGGCGACGCTGGCGCAAGCGCTTTGAGCCGGTCGGCTTTCGGTGTTTTCATGGGGCCGGTGTTTTCTTCACAGCGGGTGTTCTGCATCTGTGGCGAGCCTTGAGGGCTCGTCTTTATCGCGAGGCTTTGCATGCAACGGATCAAGGGCTATCACGCCCATGTCTACTTTGACGCCAGCACCCTGGAGCGCGCCCGGGCCTTGTGCGAACAGGCGGCGCAGTTGTTCGAGCTGAAAATGGGCCGGGTGCACCAGCGGCCGGTTGGACCGCACCCGGACTGGAGCTGCCAGCTGGCGTTCGCGCCAGAGGTGTTTGCCCAGGTGGTGCCGTGGCTGGCCCTCAACCGTCAGGGGCTGGTGGTGTTCCTGCACCCGGACACCGGGGACGATCTGCGGGATCACACCGATCATGCGATCTGGATGGGGGCCATGCGGCCGCTGGATCTGACAGGGTTCTGAGGGGGCGCCTGGCCTGGCAGCCGGCTCCCGCGGGGGAGTCGGCTGGTTGAAAAACGATCAGTAGAGCACGCCGTCGAGGATCTCGTAGACGATGCCGGTGCCCACGGCCATCAGGAAGATATCGCCGCCCATGCGTCGCCATTCATAGCCCGGGTAGACCGGCAGGCGTGACAGGGCGCGCCCATCCAGGCGTTCGCCGTAGTAACCGCGGGGCAAGGGTTGGCCGCGCACCAGGCGGATGCCGGGAGGTGGAGGGGCGCCCCGCACGAAGTAGCCGCGATTGTCGTGGATGGTCTGGCGTACCGGGCCGAAGTCCCGCGGTGGGCCACCGCGCCGGTCGTTGTCCAGACCGCGGTGTTCGTTGCCTCGATTGTCCCAATGGCCCGGCGGTGGTCCTCCACGATCATCGCCATGGCCATGGTCGCCGCGTTCGTCGGCCATCACGTGCAGCAACGGGCTGGCGCCGAGCAGCAGCACCACGGCTCCGGCAATCAGACGTTTGGGCATTTTCATCAGGCATTCCTCGCAGCACAAACAACAAAAAGGGTTTCAGAACAGCGGTTCTGAAACCCTCGGTCTTGTCTGTTTAGTGTGCGTCCAGAGGCGCTAATTCCTCTGTATCAGGAACTTTACCCTCAGCTGACCCGGGCCTTACGTACGCCTTCGGCCAGGGCCGCGCACAGGCTCAGGACACCGTCCACCGCTTGCTCGGAAGACTCGGCATGGGCGATGTGGTCGATCAGCGCCGAGCCCACCACCACGCCGTCCGCCAGACGGGCGATGGCGGCCGCTTGCTCCGGGGTACGGATGCCGAAACCGATGCTGATCGGCAGCTCGGTGTGGCGGCGCAGGCGGGCCACGGCTTCTTCCACGTGTTCCAGGGTGGCGGCGCCGGCACCGGTCACGCCGGCCACCGAGACGTAGTAGACAAAGCCGGAACTGCCGTCGAGGACCTTGGGCAGGCGTGCATCGTCGGTGGTCGGGGTGGTGAGGCGGATGAAGTCGATGCCGGCGGCCTGGGCCGGGTCGCACAGCTCGCTGTTATGTTCCGGCGGCATGTCCACCACGATCAGGCCGTCGACCCCGGCGGCCTTGGCGTCGGCAATGAAGCGCGGCACGCCGTAGTGGTGGATCGGGTTGAAGTAGCCCATCAGCACCAGCGGGGTGTCGCTGTTGCCTGCGCGGAACTCGCGGACCATCTGCAGGGTTTTCGCCAGGTTTTGCTTGGCGCCCAGGGCGCGGATGTTGGCCAGCTGGATCGCCGGGCCGTCGGCCATCGGGTCGGTGAAGGGCATGCCCAGTTCGATCACGTCGGCGCCCGCCGCGGGCAGGCCCTTGAGGATCGCCAGGGAGGTGTCGTAATTGGGGTCGCCGGCGGTGACGAAGGTCACCAGGGCCGCGCGGTTCTGTTGCTTCAGCTCGGCAAAGCGGGTTTGCAGGCGGCTCATCAGTGTTTCTCCTGCTGGGACTGTTGCATGTGGTGCATGACGGTCTGCATGTCTTTGTCGCCACGCCCCGAGAGGTTGACCACCATCAGGTGATCCTTGGGCAGGGTCGGCGCGCGCTTGAACACTTCGGCCAGGGCGTGGGCGCTTTCCAGGGCCGGGATGATGCCTTCCAGGCGGCAGCACTGGTGGAACGCGGCCAGGGCTTCGTCGTCGGTCACCGAGGTGTATTCGACGCGGCCGATATCGTGCAACCAGGCGTGTTCCGGGCCGATGCCGGGGTAGTCGAGGCCGGCGGAAATCGAGTGGGCGTCGATGATCTGGCCATCGTCGTCCTGCAGCAGGAAGGTGCGGTTGCCGTGGAGCACGCCCGGTACGCCGCCGTTGAGGCTGGCGGCATGCTTGCCGGTCTCGATGCCGTAGCCGGCGGCTTCTACGCCGATGATCTGCACGCTTTTATCGTCGAGGAACGGGTGGAACAGGCCCATGGCGTTGGAGCCGCCGCCGATGCACGCCACCAGGCTGTCCGGCAGGCGGCCTTCCTGGGCTTGCAGCTGTTCGCGGGTTTCCTTGCCGATCACCGCCTGGAAGTCGCGGACCATGGCCGGGTACGGGTGCGGACCGGCCACGGTGCCGATCAGGTAGAAGGTGCTGTCGACGTTGGTCACCCAGTCGCGCAGGGCTTCGTTCATGGCGTCTTTCAGGGTGCCGGTGCCGGCCACGACCGGGATCACTTCGGCGCCCAGCAGCTTCATGCGGAACACGTTGGCCTGCTGGCGCTCGATGTCGGTGGTGCCCATGTAGATCACGCATTCCAGGCCAAAGCGCGCGGCCACGGTGGCGGTGGCCACGCCGTGCATGCCGGCGCCGGTCTCGGCGATGATGCGTTTCTTGCCCATGCGCCGGGCCAGGAGGATCTGGCCGATGCAGTTGTTGATCTTGTGCGCGCCGGTGTGGTTCAGCTCTTCGCGCTTGAGGTAGATCTTGGCGCCGCCGCAGTGTTCGGTCAGGCGTTCGGCGAAGTACAGCGGGCTTGGGCGGCCGACGTAGTCGCGCTGGAAGTAGGCCAGCTCCTTGAGGAACTCGGGGTCTTCCTTGGCCTTTTCGTATTCGCGGGCCAGGTCGAGGATCAGCGGCATCAGGGTTTCGGCCACGTAACGGCCGCCGAACGCGCCGAACAGGCCGTTGTCGTCTGGACCATTACGCAATTGGGACTGAGTCATTGCAGCGCTCCCGGGCAAGGGTGGGGAAAGACAAATTCGTGGAAAGACAATGGGGCTCACTCTACCCCTGACACCGAAGGCTGAAAACCGATAAGATCGCCGCAACCTGTCAGGAAAACTCACCTATCCCATGAGCCGTGACCTGCCCCCCCTGAATGCCCTGCGGGCCTTCGAAGCCACCGCCCGGCTTAACAGCGTCAGCCAGGCTGCCGAACAACTGCATGTCACCCATGGCGCGGTGAGCCGGCAGTTGAAAGTGCTGGAGGAACACCTGGGCCTGAGCCTGTTCGTCAAGGATGGACGTGGCATTAAACTCACAGATGCCGGGGTTCGGCTGCGCGATGCCAGCAGCGAGGCCTTCGAGCGGCTGCGGGACGTCTGCGGCGAGCTGACCCGGGGCAGCGCCGACGCGCCGTTCGTCCTGGGTTGCTCCGGCAGCCTGCTGGCGCGCTGGCTGATTCCGCGTCTGGGGCGCCTGAATGCCGACCTGCCGGACCTGCGCCTGCACCTCTCCGCCGGTGAAGGGGACCTGGACCCCCGGCGCCCGGGGCTGGATGCCCTGCTGGTGTTTGCCGAGCCGCCGTGGCCGGCGGACATGCAGGTCTATGAGCTGGCCTGCGAGCGCATCGGGCCGGTGCTCAGCCCGCGCTATGCCGGTTACTCGCGGTTGCGCACGGCGCCGGCCACGGCCCTTGGCGCGGAGTCGCTGCTGCACACCACGTCGCGTCCCCAGGCCTGGCCCAGCTGGGCTCGACATAACGGCATCGCCGCCGAGGCGCTGAAGTACGGGCAGGGGTTCGAGCATCTGTATTACTTGCTGGAAGCGGCGGTGGCCGGGCTGGGCGTGGCAATCGCGCCGGAGCCGTTGGTGGCCGAGGACTTGCTGGCGGGCAGGCTGGTTGCCCCGTGGGGGTTTTCCGACACCCCGGGGCAACTGGCACTGTGGTTACCCAAGCGCGCCGCGGATGGGCGCGCCCGACAGTTGGCGCAGTGGTTGAAAAACGAACTGCGCCAGCCGGTTTAGTTGCCGCGCTTGCACAGCAGGTAGGCGGCCAGCAGGCCGATGGCCCCGACCGCGACACCGGCGGTCGCCCACGGGTGTTCCTGGGCGTAGTCGCGGGTGGCGATACCGGTTTCCCGGGTTTTCACTTTGACTTCTTCATAGGCATCGCTGATCAGGCTGCGGGAATGCTTGAGGGCATTCTCGGCGTTGCTCTTGAGGGCCTTGAGGGTCTTGCGCGATTCGTCGGTCGCATCGTCCTTGAGGCTTTCCAGGGATTTGAGCAGGCTTTCGATCTCGGCTTCCATACTTTCCAGTGAGGCTTTGCGTAACGAGGTGTTGGCCATGTCGGCTCTCCTGCAGGGTAGTGAACGGACTCTGTAGGTTCCGACTGCGGCCTGTTCGGAAAGTGCAGAAAATCTGAACTAGCCGTGAGCAATGGCGCCCCAAGTAATAAGAAAAATCACTGCTAGGCTGTATTTCACAGCAAAAAAGGAGAGCGCCATGACTGATCATCACACCTACAAGAAAGTCGAACTGGTGGGTTCGTCGCCGAACAGCATCGAAGAGGCAATCAATAACGCGCTGGCCGAGGCGCATAAAAGCATCAAGCACCTGGAGTGGTTCGAAGTGACCGAAACCCGGGGCCATATCAAGGACGGCAAGGCCGCGCATTTTCAGGTCACCCTCAAGGTCGGCTTCCGGATTGCCAATAGTTAAAAGCTTGAGCTAGGCTCTGGAACTTGTGCGCTGGCCGAGTGCCATAGGAAATGGCAAAGCGCTACAACTGTCTTGAGCCTCTGTCAGGCTGGCGTCAACGCCGCCTCTTTTGATCCGACCAGGGAATGCGACCGATGAAAAAACTAGTATTAGCAGCTGCTTTGTTGAGTCTTGCGGGAACAGCCCTTGCCGCCGGCAAGCCGTGCGAGGAGCTGAAAAGCGAGATCGCCGCGAAGATCGACGCCAAGGGCGCCAAGCATTATTCGCTGGAAGTGGTCGACAAAGGCGCGGCGGCGGATGGCAAAGTGGTTGGCACCTGCGAAGCGGGTTCCAAGGAGATTGTCTACAAGCGCGGTTGAACCCCTGTAGATGTTCGATAAAAAGCCGACGCCTGGGCGTCGGCTTTTTTATGCCTGTCAATTTAGCCTTGCATCACCTGTGACAGCAGCTCGTAGGAGTGCAGCCGATCGGCGTGCTCGTACAGATCGCAGGTGAAGATCAGCTCATCGGCGCCGGTCTGTTCGATCAGGACTTCGAGCTTGGCGCGGATTTTCGCCGGGCTGCCGATCATCGCCAGGCCGAGGAAACTCGACACCGCTTCCTTCTCGTGGGGCAGCCACAGGCCGTCCATGCTGGTCACCGGCTTGCGCTGTACCAGGCTCTGGCCGCGCATCAGCGCCAGGATCCGCTGGTACACCGAGGTCGCCAGGTAGTCGGCCTGTTCATCGCTATCGGCCGCCACCAGCGGCACCCCCAGCATCACATAGGGCTTGTCGAGCACTGCCGAAGGCTCGAAGTGATTGCGATAGACGCGAATCGCCTCATGCAGGTAGCGCGGTGCGAAATGCGAGGCGAAGGCGTAGGGCAAACCCCGTTCCCCGGCCAATTGCGCACTGAACAGGCTGGAGCCCAGCAGCCACACCGGGACGTTGGTCCCGCTGCCCGGCATCGCGATCACCCGTTGTTCCGGGGTCCGTGGGCCGAGATAGGACATCAGTTCCGCCACGTCCTCGGGGAAGTCGTCGGCGCTGCCGGAGCGCTCCCGACGCAGGGCCCGGGCGGTCATCTGGTCGGAACCCGGCGCCCGGCCCAGGCCGAGGTCGATGCGTCCCGGGTACAGGCTTTCCAGGGTGCCGAACTGTTCGGCGATCACCAGCGGCGCATGGTTGGGCAGCATCACCCCGCCGGAGCCGACGCGAATGGTCGAGGTGCCACCGGCCAGATAGCCGATCAGTACCGAGGTGGCGGAGCTGGCGATACCGTCCATGTTGTGGTGCTCGGCGACCCAGAAGCGCGTGTAGCCGAGCTTTTCCACGTGTTGCGCCAGGTCCAGGGAGTTGCGCAGAGACTGCGCCGGGCTGCCGTCTTCACGCACGGGCACCAGGTCGAGGGTCGAGAATTTAACAGCGGACAGCGGTTTCATAAGCCTGCTTCTCCTTGAGGGTGCGCAGGCCTTTGTCATGAGCCAAAACCTGCCGAAATCTGTAAGTCAGATCTATGCAATGTGGGCATATACCCGAGATTCAATAGTCAGAGTGAATTTGTCGGGTAAAGAGCGCCGCTGCACACCGGCTGAACTTTGCCGTCAGATCTATCCTCAGAACCCTTAGGCAACAGAAACCAGCGTGGTGCGAGCTTTCGCATCGGTTCTTGAGGAGAAAGAGATGAGTATCAAAAAGAAAGCCTCGGCGCATTGGGAAGGTGATCTGAAAACCGGCATCGGCTCGATCTCGACCGAAACCGGGGTATTGCGCGAGGCGCCCTACGGCTTCAAGGCCCGTTTCGAGGGCGGCAAGGGCACCAATCCGGAGGAGTTGATCGGTGCCGCCCATGCGGGGTGCTTCTCCATGGCCTTTTCGATGATTCTCGGCGAGGCCGGGCTCAAGGCGGACAGCATCGACACCCAGGCCGAAGTGACCCTGGATCAGGTCGACGGCGGCTTCGCCATCACAGCGGTGCACCTGATCCTCAAGGCGAAGATCCCCGGCGCCAGCCAGCAGCAGTTCACTGAACTGAGCAACAAGGCCAAGGAAGGGTGTCCGGTGTCCAAGGTGCTCAATGCCAAGATCAGCCTGGACGCGACGCTGCTGGGCTGATGGTTTTGCTGGCAAGTCGGCTCCTGCAGCGGTCTGCGGGAACCGGCTTGCCGGCAAAGGCGTCTGTGCGACGCACAAGCACCTGTGGTCGAATACGCGACGGCGGCTTCAGTGCACCCTCGTGCGCGCCGCAGCAAGGGAGCTTTAGATCATGAAACGTTTTGCCTTGGCGGTTGCAAGTTGCGCGCTGGCCACATCGGCCCTCGCCGCCCCCAAGCCTTGTGATGAACTCAAGGCCGAGATCGAAGCCAAGATCCAGGCTCAGGGCGTGCCTTCCTACACCTTGGAAATCGTCACCAACGACGAAGTCCACGACAACAACATGGTGGTCGGCAGCTGTGAGAACGGCACCAAGAAGATCATCTACCAGAAGAACGATCGCTGAGCCGCGTCAGGGCACGCAGTTGATCATCCGCTCCTCGGCCACGATCTCGCCCTGGGCGTTGTACAGCCGGGCGCTGGGGGTGAAGGCCAGGTTGCGCGCCTCCAGGCGATAGCGCTGGCCGGCCTGGAAATGGTCGTAGCGCAGGCTCAGGTAGCACAGGCGCTCCTGGGGGTCGTTGTTCATGCCCATGCCGCCGCTGAACACTTCGAAATCGAAGCGCACCATCAATTCGTGGCTGCCGGGGCTGACCTGGAAGTAGCGACCGTCCCTCAGGCGCTGGTTGTCCAGGCGCTCGGCCATGACCAGCTTGCCACCCGGAGTCGGCGTGGCCAGGTCGATCCAGGCCTGCTGGGGATCGACGTTGGGCAAGGGGCTGGAGCAGGCGCCGAGGGCGGCGAGGCTGAGGGCGAGCAGTAAGTGGCGCATGACAGTGGCCGATTGAGCGTGGGGAATTCGAGCATAACGCTGATCAGCGACCTTGGCAGCCCTCTGCTCGTGTTGCGGGCCTTTGCGCTGGCGTCACGGGTGCCTGGCGCAGCGTCGGGCTGGCGAGATAGTCTTGCCGGCAGATTTTCTGTGGATGATGCACATTGAACAGGCCGCCTTCATGCCATCGGATACGTGATGCCGTTTCGCGTCTCCTGCTGCCGATCCTGGTGCTTGGCCTGCTCAGCGGCTGCAGCAGCCTGGGTTACTACGGCCAACTGGCCAGCGGCCAGTTGCAACTGTTGCGGGCGCGCACCCCGGTGGCCGAGGTGTTGGCAGATCCCGCCCGTGACCCGACCCTGCGGGCCCACCTGGCCCAGTCGCAACAGGCCCGGGACTTTGCCAGCCGGCACCTGCACCTGCCGGACAACCGCAGCTACCGGCTGTATGTCGACATCGGCCGGCCCTATGTGGTGTGGAATGTGTTCGCTACGCCGGAGTTCTCCCTGAGCCCGCAGACTCACTGCTTTCCCATTGCCGGTTGCGTGGCCTATCGCGGCTATTACAGCCAGGGCGCGGCTCGCGGCGAGGCGGCGCTGCAGCGGCAACAGGGCATGGACGTGGCGATTGGCGGGGTGGAGGCCTATTCGACCCTGGGCTGGTTCGATGACCCGATCATCAGCTCGATGATGCACTGGGGCGATGAACGCCTGGCGACCCTGATCTTCCATGAGCTGGCGCATCAGCGCGTCTATGTGAAGGACGACACCCAGTTCAACGAATCCTTCGCCACCTTCGTCGAGCAGGAAGGCACCCGGCAATGGCGGGCCTATCGCGGGCTGGCGCCCCAGGACAATACCGACGTGCGTCAGCGCGATCAGTTCATCCAACTGTTGCTGGACACCCGCCAGCGCCTGGAGCGCCTGTATGCCCTGCCCTTGCCCGCCGAGCAGATGCGCCAGCGCAAGGCGCAGGCCTTCGAGACGTTGCGCCGGGATTACCGGCAGATGCGTGACAGTCAGTGGGCCGGTTCCAAGCGCTATGACGCCTGGATCGACCAGCCGCTGAACAACGCCCGCTTGCTGCCTTTCGGCCTGTACGACCAGTGGGTTCCGGCGTTTGCCGCGCTGTTCAAGCAGGTGAACGGGGATTGGCCGGCTTTCTTTCGCGCCGTGGAAACGCTGGGGCACTTGCCGGCCGAGCAGCGCAAGGCCGCTTTAGTGCGGCTGCAAGACACGGCACCCGCTTCGTAGGAACCAGGGCGAATACCCTGTGGCGAGGGAGCTTGCTCCCGCTGGACTGCGGAGCAGTCCCATTTCTAGGACCGCTGCGCGCGCCAGCGGAAGCAAGCTCTTACAGCGCTGTCCTTAACTGATCGGCATTAACCCTGGGAGCGCAAAAACGCCTGATGCAGCTCGGCCAGCGTCTCGAAGTGATAGGCCGGCGCCTCGGCGCTCAACTCCTCGCGGCTGCCAAAGCCATAGCCCACCGCCGCCGCGTCCAGGCCGTTGCGCTTGGCACCGATCAGGTCGTGCTTGCGGTCGCCGACCATCAGGGTCGTGGCCGGGTCCAGCTGTTCCTGTTCCAGCACGTGGGCGATCAGTTCCACCTTGTCGGTGCGGGTGCCGTCCAGTTCGCTGCCGTAGATCACCTTGAAGTGGCGGGCGAAGTCGAAGTGGCGGGCGATTTCCCGGGCGAAGACCCAGGGCTTGGAGGTCGCGATGTACAGCTGGCGCCCTTGCCCGCCGAGGGTTTCCAGCAGCGGCGTGACGTCGTCGAAGACGCGGTTCTCGTACAGGCCGGTGACCTTGAAGCGTTCGCGATAGAAGTTCACCGCCTCCCAGGCCCGGGCCTCGTCGAAACCGTAGAACTGCATGAAGGCCTGCAACAGCGGCGGGCCGATGAAATGCTCCAGGCGGGTCAGGTCCGGTTCGTCGATACCCAACTGGCCCAGGGCGAACTGGATCGAGCGGGTAATGCCTTCGCGCGGGTCGGTCAGGGTGCCGTCGAGGTCGAACAGGACGGTTTGGTAATGCATGGCGGTTCCTCGGCAGTCAGTAGCGGATCAGGGCCGGTCGTAGCCTTCGGACAGGTGCAGGTCCTTGAGTTTCACGTAGTTGGCGGCGCTGTAGGTGAAGAACGCCCGTTCCTTGTCGGTCAGCGGGCGCGCCTGCTTCACCGGGCTGCCGACGTAGAGAAAGCCGCTTTCCAGGCGCTTGCCCGGTGGCACCAGGCTGCCGGCGCCGACGATCACCTCGTCTTCCACCACCGCGCCGTCCATGACGATGCTGCCCATGCCGATCAGTACCCGGCTGCCGATGCTGCAGCCGTGGAGCATGACTTTGTGGGCGATGGTCACGTCGTCGCCGATCAGCAGCGGGAAGCCGTCGGGGTTGAAGGGGCCGGCGTGAGTGATGTGCAGCACGCTGGCGTCCTGCACGCTGGTGCGCGCGCCGATGCGGATGCGGTGCATGTCGCCGCGGATCACCGTCAGTGGCCAGACCGAGCTGTCGGCGCCGATTTCCACATCGCCGATGACCACTGCCGAGTGGTCGACAAAGGCCCGTTCGCCCAGGCTCGGGGTGTGGTTCTGATAGCTGCGAATGGCCAAGTGCGAATGCCTCTCTGAGATTTATTAATGGGGGCTATAGCTGCGGTGGCCGCTCATTGTAATTAAGATGGTGCTACGTTTCCCTGCATGTTTCTTCCAGCCAAGGTGCCCACCGTGAGTGTGAACAACCCTCTTCTGCAGCCCTACGACCTGCCGCCGTTCTCGGCGATCCGCGCCGAGCATGTGCAACCGGCCATCGAACAGATCCTGGCTGACAACCGCGCCGCCATCGCTGAAATCCTCAAGACCCAAGCCACCCAGCCCACCTGGGCCGGGCTGGTATTGGCCATGGACGAGCTCAATGATCGCCTGAGCGCGGCCTGGAGCCCGGTCAGCCACCTCAACGCGGTGTGCAACAGCGCCGAACTGCGTGAAGCCTACGAGGCCTGCCTGCCGGCCTTGAGCGCCTACTCCACGGAAATGGGCCAGAACCGCGAGCTGTTCCAGGCTTTCGACGCCCTGGCCAAGAGCCCCGAAGCCGCCGGTTTCGACGTGGCGCAGAAGACCATCCTCGAGCATTCCCTGCGGGACTTCCGCCTGTCGGGCATCGACCTGCCGCCGGAGCAGCAGCAGCGCTACGCGCAGGTGCAGAGCAAGCTGTCCGAGCTGGCCAGCCGTTTCTCCAACCAGTTGCTGGACGCCACCCAGGCCTGGACCAAGCACATTACCGACGAAGCGGCCCTGGCCGGCCTGACCGATTCGGCCAAGGCGCAGATGGCCGCCGCGGCCCAGGCCAAGGGCCTGGACGGCTGGCTGATCACCCTGGAATTCCCCAGCTACTACGCGGTGATGACCTACGCCCAGGACCGGGCCCTGCGTGAAGAGGTCTATGCCGCCTACTGCACCCGGGCGTCGGACCAAGGCCCTAACGCCGGTCAGCACGACAACGGCCCGGTGATGGAAGAGATCCTCGACCTGCGTCAGGAATTGGCCAAGCTCCTGGGCTTTGCCAGCTTTTCCGAACTCAGCCTGGCCACCAAGATGGCCGAGTCCAGCGATCAGGTGCTGAGCTTCCTGCGGGACCTGGCCAAGCGCAGCAAACCCTTTGCCGCTCAGGACCTGGAGCAGCTGCGGGCCTATGCCGCCGAACAGGGTTGCCCCGACCTGCAAAGCTGGGACAGCGGTTTCTATGGCGAGAAGCTGCGCGAGCAGCGTTACAGCGTGTCCCAGGAAGCCCTGCGCGCCTACTTCCCCATCGACAAGGTCCTTGGCGGCCTGTTCGCCATCGTCCAGCGCCTATACGGCATCGAGATCGCCGAGCAGCAAGGTTTCGACAGCTGGCACCCGGACGTGCGCCTGTTCGAGATCAAGGAAAACGGCCAGCACGTCGGTCGCTTCTTCTTCGACCTCTACGCCCGCTCCAACAAGCGCGGCGGTGCCTGGATGGACGGCGCCCGTGACCGTCGCCGCACCGTGGGCGGCGTATTGCAGAGCCCGGTGGCCAACCTGGTGTGCAACTTCACCCCGGCCGACAGCGGCAAGCCTGCACTCCTGACCCACGACGAAGTCACCACCCTGTTCCACGAATTCGGCCATGGTCTGCACCACCTGCTGACCCGGGTCGAGCATGCCGGGGTTTCCGGCATCAATGGCGTGGCCTGGGACGCGGTGGAACTGCCGAGCCAGTTCATGGAGAACTGGTGCTGGGAGCCCGAAGGCCTGGCGCTGATCTCCGGTCACTATGAAACCGGCGAGCCGCTGCCCCAGGACCTGCTGCAGAAGATGCTGGCGGCGAAGAACTTCCAGTCCGGGCTGATGATGGTGCGCCAGCTGGAATTCTCGCTGTTCGACTTCGAACTGCATGCCACCCACGGCGACGGCCGCAGCGTGCTGCAAGTGCTGGAAACCGTGCGTGACGAAGTCTCGGTGATGCGTCCGCCGGCCTACAACCGCTTCCCCAACAGCTTCGCCCACATCTTCGCCGGTGGTTACGCAGCGGGTTACTACAGCTACAAATGGGCGGAAGTGCTGTCGGCCGATGCCTTCTCCAGGTTCGAGGAAGAGGGTGTGCTCAACCCGGCCACCGGGCGCGCCTTTCGCGAGGCGATCCTGGCCCGTGGCGGTTCCCAGGAGCCGATGGTGCTGTTCGTCGACTTCCGCGGACGGGCGCCGTCGATTGACGCACTCTTGCGCCATAGCGGCCTCAGCGAGGACGCGGCAGCATGAGTGACGCACCCGTGAAGACCAAGAAACGCTTTATCGCCGGGGCGGTGTGCCCGGCGTGCAGTGAGCAGGACAAGCTGATGATGTGGAGCGAGGACGACGTGCCCCATCGCGAGTGCGTGGCCTGTGGCTATGCCGACACCCTCAACGCCCAGGGGCTGTCGGTGCCCAAGGAACTGGGAACCCGGGTCAACCACGCGGCCCCCAAGGCCGCCGATACCAAGGTGCAATCGGTGCAGTTTTTCCCCAACCCCAAGTTGAAGAAAAAAACCGACTGACCAGGCAAGAAAAAGCCGGCTCCCTCGCAGGAGCCGGCTTGCCGGCGAAGCAATTCGCCACCCCCTTCCCTCACCACCTGCGCTTTCGCGAGCAAGCTCGTTCCTACAGAGGGGGCGGTGCTTAGTGGCTCAGCGGCTTGGTCGCGCCCACCGTCTCGAACCAGCTCTTCACCGAACAGGTGGCGAACACGCTGGTGCTGCAGTCGCCATTGGCCAGCGCGGTGCGCAACTTGTCGACATCGGCCTGCATCATGTAGCGAATGCCGTCCTTGAAGTGGGAACTGTCGCCAAATCCGCCTTGAGTCATTTCATTCAGGGCTTCCTCTTTGCTCCAACCCTGGACCACCACCCGGTACATGGCCGACATCAGGCCGGTGCGGTCCGAGCCATGTTTGCAGTGCATCAGCACCGGGCCCTGGGCTTCGGCGCTCTGGATGGCGCGCAGGGCCTTGAGCACGTCGGCGTCATCCACATGGTTGGTGCGGTAGGGCAACTGCACCTGATTGATGCCCGGACTCGACAGCCAGCTGGAGTCGGACTCCGGAAGGAAGTTGATCACGGTCCCGACCTTGAGTTTTTCCAGCAGGGGCACCGCGCCCTTGTCCGGCAGGGCGCTGCGGTACAGGGTCGGCGACATCTGATACAGGTTGTATTGCTTCTCCACCGGCTGCGCCCATTGCTCCGGGCGATTGGCGGAAGTATCGGCGGCCCGGGCCTGTGGCCCGGCGATCAGTGCCAGCAGCGACAGACAAAGTGCAGCAATGAATCGGGTTCTGGACATGTGAGGGTCACTGAATGAGGGCATTGAATGTCATCCAGTGTCCGCCACGCTCGGTCAAAGCCCTGTGAGCCGGCCGTCAAAGAAATGTGAAGCGGATGGGCCATATCCGGCTGCCTGCGATCTTTTTCGCCTGAAACGATTCATCCAGATGCTTAGCCTGCTACCATTTGTAACCAAAGTTTGCTGATGTGTTCATCCACCGGGCCTGGCCCGGCTTTTTGCGTTGCCCAAACATAAAGTCGCGCCATGACGCGGCTGACCAATCCATCAATGCCTGATGAGGTGCACCGATGTCCGATCAAGATCGAGACAACCCGCGGCGTGAGTTCTTGCGTAAATCCCTGACCCTGATCCCCGTGGTCACTGTCGCCAGTACCGGCCTGGGCAGTTCCATGCTGGCGGCGGCTCCCGAAGCGGTGGCCCCAGCCAGGCCGGCGGCGCCGGGCAAGCTGCCCACGGGCAGCCCGAGCTATGAACCGAGCTACTTCAGCGCCGAAGAGTGGGCCTTCATCAAGGCCGCAGTGGAACGCCTGATTCCCGCCGACGACATGGGCCCGGGTGCCCTGGAAGCCGGGGTGCCGGAGTACATCGACCGGCAAATGAACACCCCCTACGCCGCCGGTGCCCTGTGGTACATGCAAGGCCCGTTCAAGGCCGACGCCGCGCCGGAGATGGGCTGGCAGAGCAAGCTGGTGCCCAAGGACATCTATCGCCTGGGCATTGCCGCCGTGGATGCATGGTGCAAAGACCTCAAGGGTCAAGTTTTTGCCGCGCAAGACAGCGCTACCCGAGACGCTTTGCTCAAGCAGCTGGAAGCCGGAACCCCGCAGTTCGAGGCGGTCCCGGCCAAGCTTTTCTTCAATCTGCTGTTGCAGAACACCAAGGAAGGCTTCTTCAGCGACCCGATCCATGGCGGCAATAAAGGCCTGGTGGGCTGGACCCTGATCGGCTTTCCCGGCGCACGCGCCGATTTCATGGACTGGGTGGAACGCAACGAACAGTACCCCTTCCCGGCAGTATCGATTCGCGGCGAGAGGGCTTGAACATGACCACAGTGATGAAGAAGGTCGACGCGGTGATCGTCGGTTTCGGCTGGACCGGCGCGATCATGGCCAAGGAGCTGACCGAGGCCGGGCTCAACGTGCTGGCGCTGGAGCGCGGGCCGATGCAGGACACCTACCCTGACGGCAGCTATCCCCAGGTGATCGACGAGCTCACCTACAGCGTGCGCAAGAAACTCTTCCAGGACATTTCCAAGGAGACGGTGACCATTCGCCACAGCGTCAACGAGGTGGCCCTGCCCAACCGGCAACTGGGCGCCTTTCTGCCGGGCAACGGCGTGGGCGGTGCCGGCCTGCACTGGTCCGGGGTGCACTTTCGGGTCGACCCCATCGAACTGCGCATGCGCAGTCACTACGAAGAGCGCTACGGCAAGAGCTTCATCCCCAAGGACATGACCATCCAGGACTTCGGTGTCAGCTATGAAGAGCTGGAGCCGTTCTTCGACTTCGCGGAAAAGGTCTTCGGCACCTCCGGCCAGGCCTGGACCGTGAAGGGCCAGCGGGTGGGCGAAGGCAAGGGCGGCAATCCCTATGCCCCGGATCGCTCGGACCACTTCCCGCTGGAGTCGCAGAAGAACACCTATTCCGCACAGCTGTTTCAGAAAGCCGCCAGTGAGGTGGGCTACAAACCCTACAACCTGCCGTCGGCCAATACCTCGGGACCCTACACCAACCCCTATGGTGCGCAGATGGGGCCGTGCAACTTCTGCGGTTTCTGCAGCGGCTACGTCTGCTACATGTATTCCAAGGCCTCGCCCAACGTGAACATTCTGCCGGCCCTCAAGCCGCTGCCGAATTTCGAGTTGCGCCCCAATTCCCACGTGCTCAAGGTCAACCTCGACAGCAGCAAGACCCGCGCCACCGGCGTCACCTATGTCGACGGCCAGGGCCGGGAGATCGAGCAGCCGGCGGACCTGGTGATCCTCGGCGCCTTCCAGTTGCACAACGTGCGGCTGATGCTGCTGTCGGGCATCGGCAAGCCCTACGACCCGATCAGCGGCGAAGGCGTGGTGGGCAGGAACTTCGCCTACCAGAACATGGCCACCATCAAGGCCTACTTCGACAAGGACGTGCACACCAACAACTTCATCGGCGCCGGCGGCAACGGCGTGGCGGTGGACGACTTCAACGCCGACAACTTCGACCACGGCCCGCACGGCTTCGTCGGCGGCTCGCCGATGTGGGTCAACCAGGCCGGCAGCCGGCCGATTGCCGGCACCTCGAACCCGCCGGGCACTCCGGCCTGGGGCAGTGCCTGGAAGAAAGCCACCGCCGACTACTACACCCACCAGGTGTCGATGGACGCCCACGGCGCGCATCAGTCCTACCGTGGCAACTACCTGGATCTGGACCCGGTGTACCGCGATGCCTACGGCTTGCCGCTGCTGCGGATGACCTTCGACTGGCAGGAAAACGACATCAAGATGAACCGTTTCATGGTCGAGAAGATGGGCAAGATCGCCGAGGCGATGAACCCCAAGGCCATTGCCCGGCTGGGCAAGCAGGTGGGTGAGCGCTTCAACACCGCGTCCTACCAGACCACCCACCTGAACGGTGGCGCGATCATGGGCACCGATCCCAAGACCAGCGCCCTGAACCGCTACTTGCAGAGCTGGGACGTGCACAACGTCTTCGTTCCCGGGGCTTCGGCCTTCCCCCAGGGCCTGGGCTACAACCCCACCGGCCTGGTGGCGGCGCTGACCTACTGGTCGGCCCGGGCGATCCGCGAGCAGTACCTGAAGAACCCCGGCCCGCTGGTGCAGGCATAAGGAGCGATGACCATGAAAGCACTCGTTATCGCCACCCTGGCCCTGCTGGGCAGCGCCTCGGTCGGCGCCGCCGAAGCGGATCAGCAGGCCCTGGTGCAACAGGGCGAATACCTGGCCCGCGCCGGAGACTGCGTGGCCTGCCACACCGCCAAGGACGGCAAACCGTTCGCCGGCGGGCTACCGATGGAAACCCCCATCGGCGTGATCTATTCCACCAACATCACCCCGGACAAGACCGGCATCGGCGACTACAGCTTCGAGGACTTCGACCAGGCCGTGCGCCATGGCGTGGCCAAGGGCGGCAGTACCCTGTACCCGGCCATGCCCTTCCCGTCCTATGCCCGGGTCAGCGACGCCGACATGCAGGCGCTCTACGCCTACTTCATGAAGGGCGTGGCGCCGGTGGCCAGGGACAATCAGGACAGCGACATTCCCTGGCCCCTGAGCATGCGCTGGCCGTTGTCGATCTGGCGCTGGATGTTCGCCCCCAGTGTGGAAACCCCTGCACTGGCGACCGGCAGCGACCCGGTGATCAGTCGCGGCGCCTACCTGGTGGAAGGCCTGGGCCACTGCGGCGCCTGCCATACACCACGGGCCCTGACCATGCAGGAGAAGGCCTTGAGCGCCAGCGACGGCAGTGCTTTCCTCTCCGGCAGCGCACCGCTGGAAGGCTGGATCGCCAAGAACCTGCGGGGCGATCACCAGGACGGCCTGGGCAGCTGGAGCGAAGAGCAGTTGGTGCAGTTCCTCAAGACCGGTCGCAGTGATCGCAGCGCGGTGTTCGGCGGCATGAGCGATGTGGTGGTGCACAGCATGCAGTACCTGAGCGAGGCCGACCTGACGGCGATTGCCCGCTACCTCAAGTCACTGCCGGCCAAGGACCCCAAGGACCTGCCGCACACGTATGACCAGCAGGTGGCCCAAGCCCTGTGGAACGGTGACGACAGCAAGCCCGGCGCGGCGGTGTACATCGACAACTGCGCGGCCTGCCACCGTACCGACGGCCATGGCTACACCCGGGTGTTCCCGGCGTTGGCGGGCAACCCGGTGCTGCAGTCGGCGGATGCCACCTCGCTGATCCACATCGTGCTCAAGGGCGGCACCTTGCCAGCCACCCACAGCGCGCCGTCGACCTTCACCATGCCGCCCTTCGCCTGGCGCCTGTCGGACCAGGAGGTGGCCGACGTGGTCAACTTCATCCGCAGCAGTTGGGGCAATCAGGCTTCGTCGGTCAAGCCCGGGGACGTGGCGGCGCTGCGCAAGGGCGACCTGCAGAGCAGGTCCAACGACGATTTGGGGCCCTTCACTCGTCACTAGCGTCAAGGCCGGCGCCCGCTGCGGGCGTCGGTCCGGCGCTGGCTGTTGCGCCCTGGGTGAAGCGCTGGATGCCCAAGCGGCTTTGCAGCTGATAGCCGGCGATGCAGTCCGCCAGCCCGGCGTTCATCAGGTCTTCCCAGCTTGCCGGGAGCAGGCCGATGCCATCGTGGTGGGGGCTCCAGCGCACTTCGGCGAACTTCGGGTCCGCTTTATCGAAGGGTTGCTGGACGCTCACCGCGGCCTTTTCGATGTCCTGGGTGCACAGCTCGAATTCGCAGGCCAGGCCCCAGAGCTGGCCATCGGGCGCCCTGACGATGATCAGGTCGGCGCCTTGTTCGTAGCTGGGGAGGTAGGCATCTGCCGCGTAGAAGATCTTTTCCAGCGTGCCGGGCGTCCTGGGCATGTTTGCGCTCCTGTTGTTTGAGCCTGCCTTATACCCTAACGCCACAAACCTGTAGGAGCCGGCTTGCCGGCGAAGGTGCGTTAAGGCCTGCGTCGCGCGGGGGTAGGTTTGCTTGCGGGGGTGTTTCGGTCCGGCGGTGCTGGTCAGATAAATCCGACTCCATTACTGTATGCGCATACAGTAATGGAGCGCTCCCATGATCACCCCCCTGCCTCCCCGTGGTCGCGGCACCGCGAGCAATCCGCACAACCGTTTCGCGCCCAAGCGTTCGGTGGCCGAGGACGACGGCTGGTATCAGGAGGTGCCGCTGACCCAGGGCACCGAGGTGCGTTTTGAAACGGCCAAGTCGATCATCACCCGCAACAGTTCGCCGGACCTGCCCTTCGACCGTTCGATCAATCCCTATCGCGGTTGCGAGCATGGCTGCATCTACTGCTACGCGCGGCCCAGCCACGCTTACTGGGACATGTCGCCGGGGCTGGACTTTGAAACCAAGCTGATCGCCAAGAGCAACGCTGCCGCCCTGCTGGAGCAGCAGTTGTCCAGGCCCGGCTATCGCTGCGCCCCGATCAACCTGGGGTCCAACACCGATCCCTATCAGCCCATCGAGCGCGAGCAGCAACTGACCCGGCGCACCCTGGAGGTGCTGCTGCGCTACCGGCACCCGGTGACCATCGTCACCAAGGGCTCGCTGATCCTGCGCGACCTGGACCTGCTGGCCGAGCTGGCCCGGCAGCGGCTGGTGGCGGTGATGATCAGCCTGACCACCCTGGACGATGAGTTGAAGCGCATTCTCGAACCCCGGGCGGCGGCGCCCAAGGCGCGATTGCGGGCAATCCGGGTGATGCGTGAAGCAGGCATTCCGGTCGGGGTGCTGTGTTCGCCGATGATCCCGATGATCAACGACAGCGAGCTGGAAAGCCTGCTCAACGAGGCCCATGCCGCCGGGGCGCAGAGCGCCGCCTACATGATGCTGCGCCTGCCCCTGGAGGTGGCGCCGCTGTTCGAGGAATGGCTGGCAGCGCATTACCCGCAACGGGCTGCCCATGTGCTCAGCCTGATCCGCCAGAGCCGCGGCGGCGAGCTGTATGACAGTCGCTTTGGCAGCCGCATGCGCGGCGAGGGACCCTTCGCCGACCTGCTGGCCCAGCGTTTTGCCAAGGCTCTCAGGCGTCTGGGGCTCAACCGCCGCGAGGGGTTCGATCTCGACTGCTCGGCCTTCTGTCCGCCCGGCGGACAGATGTCGTTGCTCTGAGCGGCATTGGCCTATCTTGAGGGGTGGGCGGCGTTGGCCGAGGGCCGCCGGTCACCTTTTGCTATCGCCAATAGTGGCGTTCTAGAGCCTTGCATTCAGTTTGAGTTAAGTTTTTGTGGCTACTTTGTTCATCGAGTGACCCATTGGTCGCGTTCGGCGGCTCGGTTGTTTTTTAATCGATTGCTGGCGTCGTGCCGGATAATTCTGGAAAATTCACCAAATCCGACAGAGAGGCTGAATCATGAGTGACAAGGATAAACAGCCGTTGGCTGCGTCGGCTCCCGCACCCACCGAGGTTGCCGAAACCGCCGATGCAGCGCTGCAGCATATCGTTGACGGCTTTTTGCATTTTCATCATGAAGTCTTCCCGCAGCAGGAAGAGTTGTTCAAGAAACTGGCCACGGCCCAGCGGCCACGGGCGATGTTCATTGCCTGTGCCGATTCGCGCATCGTTCCCGAACTCATCACCCAAAGCTCCCCGGGCGACCTGTTCGTGACCCGCAACGTGGGTAACGTGGTGCCGCCTTACGGGCAGATGAACGGTGGTGTGTCCACGGCGATCGAGTACGCGGTGCTGGCCCTGGGGGTGCATCACATCA
The DNA here is from genome assembly GCF_001547895.1 of Pseudomonas sp. Os17. Taxonomy (NCBI): domain Bacteria; kingdom Pseudomonadati; phylum Pseudomonadota; class Gammaproteobacteria; order Pseudomonadales; family Pseudomonadaceae; genus Pseudomonas; species Pseudomonas sp. Os17. Next base: position 58,168 of record NZ_AP014627.1, read on the forward strand.
TCGTCTGCGGGCATTCGGACTGCGGCGCCATGCGTGCGGTGCTCAATCCCCAGAGCCTGGAGAAGATGCCCACGGTCAAGGCCTGGCTGCGCCATGCCGAAGTGGCGCGGACCATGGTCCACGAAAACTGCGATTGCGCCGACGAGTCGTCCAGCATGCATGTGCTGACCGAAGAGAACGTCATCGCCCAGTTGCAGCACCTGCGCACCCACCCTTCCGTGGCCTCGCGCATGGCCAACGGCCAGTTGTTCATCCATGGCTGGGTCTACGACATCGAAACCAGCTCGATCAAGGCCTACGACGCGGACAAGGGTTGCTTCCTGCCGCTCGATGGCAGCCATCCGATCCCAGTGGCGACGCCCAAAGCGCGCTTCTGAATCCCCCTAAATCCCCCTGAGTGGTTGTAGCCAGGGCTGCCGTTTGGCAGCCCGGCTTTGCCACGCCTGAAGAAAATGTCGGGAGATGCGTCATGCGTGCAGCACAGCTGAAAAATGTCCTGCCCCGGGAGCTGCTGGCTTCGGTGGTGGTGTTCCTGGTGGCCCTGCCCCTGTGCATGGGGATTGCCATCGCTTCCGGTCTGCCACCGGCCAAGGGGCTGATTACCGGGATCATCGGTGGCCTGGTGGTGGGCTGGCTGGCGGGCTCGCCGTTGCAGGTCAGCGGCCCGGCCGCCGGGCTGGCGGTGCTGGTGTTCGAACTGGTGCGCCAGCACGGCGTGGCCATGCTCGGGCCGATCCTGCTGTTGGCCGGGTTGCTGCAATTGCTCGCCGGGCGCCTGCGTCTGGGCTGCTGGTTCAGGGTCACGGCGCCGGCGGTGGTCTACGGCATGCTGGCGGGCATCGGGGTGTTGATTGTGTTGTCCCAGGTGCATGTGATGTTCGATGCCGCGCCCCTGGCTTCGGGGCTGGACAACCTCCTCGGCTTGCCCCGGACCCTGGCCCAGGCCTTGCCGAGCCTGGGCTGGCAGGCCGGCCTGCTGGGGCTGTCGACCATGGCGCTGATGTGGGGCTGGGACCGGTGGCGGCCCCGGGCACTGCGGTTCATTCCCGGTGCCTTGTTGGGGGTGGGACTGACGACCCTGGCCAGCCTGCTCCTGGCCCTGGAAGTGAAGCGGGTCGAGGTGCCTGCCAACCTGGCCGAGGCCATCGACTGGCTGCGCCCTGCCGACCTGCTCGATCTGGCGGACCCGACCCTGCTGGTGGCGGCCTTCGCCGTGGCCTTCATCGCCAGTGCCGAAACCCTGCTCTCGGCGGCGGCCGTGGATCGCATGCACAGCGGGGTGCGTTCGGATTTCGACCGGGAACTCTCGGCCCAGGGCGTGGGCAACATGCTCTGCGGCCTGCTGGGCGCCCTGCCGATGACCGGGGTCATCGTGCGCAGCTCGGCCAACGTCCAGGCCGGGGCCCAGACCCGTTTCTCGACGGTGTTCCATGGTCTGTGGCTGCTGGCTTTCGTGTTGCTGCTGTCCAGTGTGCTGCAGAGCATTCCGGTGGCGAGCCTGGCCGGGGTGCTGGTCTATACCGGCTGCAAGCTGGTGGACCTGAAGGCCTTTCGCGGCCTGGGGCGTTACGGGCGCATGCCGATGTTCACCTACGCGCTGACGGCCCTGGCGATTGTCTTCAGTGATCTGCTGACCGGGGTGCTGATCGGCTTTGCCCTGACTCTGGCCAAGCTGGCGTTCAAGGCTGCGCGCCTGAAGATCAGCCTGATCGGGCTGGAGCGCGAGGGCGAGCTGGAGTTGCGCCTGGTGGGCGCGGCGACCTTTCTCAAAGTCCCGGCCCTGACGCGGGTGCTGGCGACGATTGCACCGGGCAGCACCGTGCATGTGCCGCTCAATCACCTGAGCTATATCGATCACGCCTGTCTGGAGTTGCTGGAGGAATGGGCACGGGCCAACAGCGCCAGGGGCTCGAAGTTGTTGATCGAGGCGCGGGGTTTGCGGCGGCGTCTGGAGGGGCGGCTGAGCCCGGCCGGTGTCGTGGGCGCGGTGCCGGTACGCAGTTGAGTCGGCGAGGAGGTTGGCCCCTTCGCCACAAGGCTCGGAGCGAGCCTTGCTGGCGAGGAGTGGGGTCAGGCGGCGGGCTGGTCCAGTTCCAGTTCCACGCCCAGCTGGCGCGACAGGCAGGGCCAGCGCTTCCAGGCGGCCTCGGTGTCCGGGCTGTTGAGTGTGTCGCGGTAGGCTTCCACCGATTCCAGGGCGAAGCTCTCTTCGTTGAGCATGGCGTCGACGGCGTGGTGCACCGCTTCATCCAGCTGGTTGGCGAAGGTTTCGCCGATCAGTTGGTGGGCGATGAGGTTGGCGACCGTCATGTCCAGGGGGATCAGCGGACGGCCGAAATGCTTGATGTACAGGTCGTTGACTTCCTCCACCAGGCGCAGGGCCAGGTAGGCTTCGTCCAGCAGGCTGTCGAGGCCGACGTGGCCATCCAAGATGGCCGGCGGCTGGAGGAAGAATTGCTCGGCGATCTTCAGTACCGGCTTGATCTGCGACTCGATGCCGGCTTCGCGGGCCACCGCGTTGGCGGCGTCCAGCAGGTCCGGAACCTGGTCGATGTAGGCGCTGACGAAACGGGTCAGGACGCCCTTGGCGTCGACTTCGGGCAGCTGGATGGAGGGGTGCAGGTGAGGCAGTTGCGTTTCCAGCTGACGGGTCAGAAGGCCCGTGCTGGCTTCGTGTTGCTGGGCCAGCTGGATCTGCTCGCGCAATGCGACGGTGTTCATGAAAACTCCAGGGACAAGGACATGAATAGGGAGCACATAAGTTAGCGTGCTTACAAAAGCGGTTAAGACGCATTTGTCATAATTATTTCATGCTTAGTCATCGCGGTTATATCGTGGTGTGCGCCCCTGCTCCCGACCCCTTTCGCGCCGTGGCCTGCAAAGGCCTTTTCCGGTGTTTCAGGTGATTTTCGCCAGCGCGTTGCGAGGTGAGAGTCGCTGTCTATACTCGCCAAGGAATGAAGTTAGCTGATGACGCTCGACTGCAAACGCAGCGAGGCCCCGGCCGGTTTAAGTTCGTAGTCTAGGCAGCCGCTCCCTTGCCGCAGGTGTTGAGCCTCCGGGATAACAAGAACGATAAGGGGAACCCGCAATGATGCGACATCCACATGTCTGGATGGGCCTCCTGTTGTGGTCGGTATTCAGCCAGGCGCAAGCCGCCTGGACGGTGAATATGACGCCTGGGGCGACCGAGATAAGCCACGCGGTATTCGACCTGCACATGACCATCTTCTGGATCTGTGTGGTGATCGGGCTGATCGTCTTCGGCGCGATGTTCTGGTCGATGATCGTGCACCGTCGCTCCACCGGCCAGGTCCCGGCCCGCTTCCACGAAAGCACCACGGTGGAAATCCTCTGGACCATCATTCCCTTCCTGATCCTGGTGGCCATGGCCGTGCCTGCCACGGCAACGCTGATCAAGATGTACGACACCAGCGAGCCGGACGTGGACATCCAGATCACCGGCTACCAGTGGAAGTGGCACTACAAGTACCTGGGCCAGGATGTGGAGTTCTTCAGCAACCTGGCCACTCCCGCCGAGCAGATCCACAACAAGACCGCCAAGGGCGAGCACTACCTGTTGGAAGTCGACCAGCCGCTGGTGCTGCCGGTGGGGGCCAAGGTGCGCTTCCTGGTGACCGCCGCCGATGTCATTCACTCCTGGTGGGTGCCGGCCTTCGCGGTCAAGCGTGACGCCATCCCCGGCTTCGTCAACGAGGCCTGGACCCGGGTCGACAAGCCCGGCATCTACCGCGGCCAGTGCGCCGAGCTGTGCGGCAAGGACCACGGCTTCATGCCGATCGTGGTCGAGGTCAAGAGTCAGGCCGACTACGACACCTGGCTCGGCGAACGCAAGGCCGAGGCGGCCAAGCTCAAGGAGCTGACCAGCAAGGAATGGACCCTGGACGAGCTGGTGGCCCGTGGCGACAAGGTCTACCACACCACCTGCGTCGCCTGTCACCAGGCCGAGGGCCAGGGCCTGCCACCGATGTTCCCGGCGCTCAAGGGCTCGAAGATCGCCACCGGTCCCAAGGAGGCTCACCTGAGCCTGGTGTTCCACGGCAAGCCGGGCACCGCCATGGCGGCGTTCGGCAAGCAGCTCTCGGAAGTCGACATCGCCGCCGTGGTCACCTACGAACGCAACGCCTGGGGCAACAACAAGGGCGACATGGTGACGCCCAAGGATGTCCTGGCGCTGAAACAGGCGGAAAGCAAATGAGCCGGTTCATCGAGTATTTGCGCAAGCGGTCGCGGCACGTCGCTGCCGATCATCCCGTCCATTCGCTCGCAGGAGACAGGACATGAGTGCTGTGATCGATGACCACGGCCACGCCGGCCATGATGACCACGCCCATGGTCCCGCCAAGGGTCTGATGCGCTGGGTTCTGACCACCAACCACAAGGACATCGGCACCCTGTACCTGTGGTTCAGCTTCTGCATGTTCCTCCTCGGCGGCTCGTTCGCCATGGTGATCCGCGCCGAACTGTTCCAGCCCGGGCTGCAGATCGTCGAGCCGGCGTTCTTCAACCAGATGACCACCATGCACGGCCTGGTGATGGTCTTCGGTGCGGTGATGCCGGCCTTCGTCGGCCTGGCCAACTGGATGATCCCGCTGATGATCGGTGCCCCGGACATGGCCCTGCCGCGGATGAACAACTTCAGCTTCTGGTTGTTGCCGGCGGCCTTCCTGCTGCTGGTCTCGACCCTGTTCATGCCCGGTGGCGGGCCGAACTTCGGCTGGACCTTCTACGCCCCGCTGTCCACCACCTACGCCCCGGAAAGCGTGACCTTCTTCATCTTCGCCATTCACCTGATGGGCATCAGCTCGATCATGGGGGCGATCAACGTGATCGCCACCATCCTCAACCTGCGTGCCCCGGGCATGACCCTGATGAAGATGCCGCTGTTCGTCTGGACCTGGCTGATCACCGCCTTCCTGCTGATTGCGGTGATGCCGGTGCTGGCCGGTTGCGTGACCATGATGCTGATGGACATCCACTTCGGCACCAGCTTCTTCAGTGCCGCCGGCGGCGGCGACCCGGTCTTGTTCCAGCACGTGTTCTGGTTCTTCGGCCACCCCGAGGTGTACATCATGATCCTGCCGGCCTTCGGCGCGGTCAGCTCGATCATCCCGACCTTCAGCCGCAAGCCGCTGTTCGGCTACACCTCGATGGTCTATGCCACCGGGGCGATCGCCTTCCTGTCGTTCATCGTCTGGGCGCACCACATGTTCGTGGTCGGCATCCCCCTGGTGGGCGAACTGTTCTTCATGTACGCCACCCTGCTGATCGCCGTGCCCACCGGGGTCAAGGTGTTCAACTGGGTGAGCACCATGTGGCAGGGCGCGCTGACCTTCGAGACGCCGATGCTGTTCGCCGTGGCCTTCGTCATCCTGTTCACCATCGGCGGTTTTTCCGGGCTGATGCTGGCCATCGCCCCGGCGGACTTCCAGTACCAGGACACCTACTTCGTGGTGGCGCACTTCCACTACGTGCTGGTGCCGGGAGCGATCTTCGGGATCTTCGCCTCGGCCTATTACTGGCTGCCCAAGTGGACCGGGCACATGTACGACGAAACCCTGGGCAAGCTGCACTTCTGGCTGTCCTTCGTCGGCATGAACATGGCGTTCTTCCCCATGCACTTCGTCGGGCTGGCGGGCATGCCGCGGCGGATTCCGGACTACAACCTGCAGTTCGCCGACTTCAACATGGTGTCCTCCATCGGCGCCTTCACTTTCGGCGCCACGCAGATCTTCTTCCTGTTCATCGTCATCAAGTGCATTCGCGGTGGCAAACCGGCCCCGGCCAAGCCGTGGGAAGGCGCCGAGGGCCTGGAGTGGAGCATCCCTTCGCCGGCGCCCTACCACACCTTTGTCACCCCGCCGGAAGTGAAATGAACAGCCGTGTTGTAGGAGCGAGCTGGCTCGCGAAGGCGTCGGGCCAGGCGCTGGAAGGCGTCGCCCGGTTCGCCGGCAAGCCGGCTCCTACAGGTTCGGGAGGAGGTTGAGATGGCCGAGATCTCGCTGAAGAAACTGGTGACCCGCCTATTGCTGGTGGTGACGGCGATGTTCGTCTTCGGTTTTGCCCTGGTGCCGATCTACGACGTGATGTGCAAGGCCCTGGGGATCAATGGCAAGACCGGCGGGCAGTACGCGGACCAGAGGCAGCAGGTGGATGAGTCGCGCCAGGTGCGGGTGCAGTTCCTGTCCACCAACGCCATCGACATGGTCTGGGATTTCTATCCCAAGGCCGATGACATCGTGGTCCATCCGGGGGCAGTGAACGAGATGATCTTCATCGCCCGCAACCCCAGTGATCATCCGATGAGCGCTCAGGCCATCCCGAGCATTTCCCCCAGCAGCGCGGCCATGTACTTCCACAAGACCGAGTGCTTCTGCTTTACCCAGCAGGTGCTGCAGCCCGGGGAGAAGATCGAGATGCCGGTGCGTTTCATCGTTGACCGCGACATGCCCAAGGATGTGAAGCACCTGACGCTGGCTTACACGCTGTTCGATATCACCGCGCGTCATCCACCGGTGGCGGTGGCCGCCAAGACCGGTGGATAGACGATCTGGCGTGCCCGATAAGGAGAACGACCCATGGCGACTCATGAGCACTATTACGTTCCGGCCCAGAGCAAGTGGCCGATCATCGCGACGGTGGGCATGTTCGTCACCGTGTTCGGCCTGGCAACCTGGTTCAACGATCTGAAGGCGGCGCGCCCGGAATCCCATGGGCCACTGATCTTTTTCGTTGGCGGCCTGCTGCTGGCCTACATGCTGTTCGGCTGGTTCGGCGCGGTGGTCAAGGAGAGTCGCGCCGGGCTGTACAGCGCCCAGCTCGATCGCTCGTTCCGCTGGGGCATGAGCTGGTTCATCTTCTCCGAAGTGATGTTCTTCATGGCCTTCTTCGGCGCGCTGTTCTATGTGCGGCACCTGTCCGGGCCCTGGCTCGGCGGTGAGGGGCACAAGGGCATCGCCCATATGCTCTGGCCGAACTTCGAGTTCGTCTGGCCGCTGCTCAACAACCCCGATCCGAAACTCTTTCCACCGCCCAAATCCACCATCAGCCCCTGGGGCCTGCCGCTGCTCAACACCGTGCTGCTGGTCAGTTCCAGCGTCACCGTGACCATCGCCCACCATGCCCTGAAGAAAGGCCATCGCGGTGCACTGAAGATCTGGCTGGCGCTGACCGTGCTGCTGGGCTGCGCCTTCCTCGGTTTCCAGGCCGAGGAATACATCCACGCCTATCACGAACTGGGGCTGACCCTGGGCTCGGGGATCTACGGCGCGACCTTCTTCATGCTCACCGGGTTCCACGGGGCCCACGTGACCATCGGCACCTTGATCCTGTTCGTGATGCTGATGCGCATCATGCGCGGGCATTTCGACGCCGAGCATCAGTTCGGCTTCGAGGCGGCCAGTTGGTACTGGCACTTCGTCGACGTGGTGTGGATCGGCTTGTTCGTCTTCGTCTACGTGCTCTGAGGCGCTGTTTAGGAGTTGCTGCGTCCTACCAGGGCGCGTGGGAGACCAGCTGGCCGCTGAAGAAACCCCAGGCGATCAAGCCCAAGGTGATCGCGGCCAGGCACACCCGAACACTCAGGGCGGTCACCAGACGCTTGGATTGGCTGTCGTCCTTGACCAGAAAGAACAGGCCGCTGAACAGGCTGATCACCGTGGCAATCAGCATCAGGACGATGGCTGCTTTGAGCATGCTGGGACTCCGGGGGGAACGCGATGTACAGCAGTATAGCGAGTGGATTTCTCAAGCTTGCGGGCCGGTCATGAAAGGCTTCCGGCCCGGCGTCGTGCCGACCCTGGTGGTGCTGTTGCTGCTACCGGTGCTGGTTTACCTGGGCTTCTGGCAACTGGGGCGCGGCGAGCAGAAGCGCCAGCTGCTGGCCAGTTACGCCGAGCGCGGTGTGGCCCCGCCGGTGCCGCTGCTGGAGTTGCTGGGCGCCGAGGATCCGGCCTTTCGCCGCCTGCGCCTGTACGGCCATTTCGATGCCGAGCACAGCCTGCTGCTGGACAACCGCCTGCACGACGGCCAGGCCGGGGTCGAGTTGCTGCAACCCTTCCTCGACCAGACCAGCGGGCGCTGGCTGCTGGTCAATCGGGGCTGGCTGCCCTGGCCCGACCGGCGCACGCCACCGTTCTTCAGCACCCCGGAGCAGAGCCTGAGCCTGGATGCCTGGGTCTACGTTTCTCCGGGAGCGGTGTTCCAACTGCAGGCCGACCCGGCCGCTGCGCGCTGGCCGCGGCTGATCACCGCCGTGGCCCCGGAGGCACTCTGGGCCGAGCTGGATCGCAGTGGCTTCAACCACGAGGTGCGCCAGGAGTCCGGTCCGGGTGCCTACCTGACGGCTTGGCCGGTGGTGGCCATGGGACCGGAAAAACACCAGGGCTACGCCGTGCAGTGGTTTGCCATGGCCCTGGCGCTGTTTGCCCTCTACCTCTATTTCGGCTGGCACAACGCACGGGAGAAACGCCATGGGAACGGCCATGAATCCACCCAACATCTCTGAAGCTCCAGCAGCCAACCGCCGCCGCGGCCGCTGGCAGCTGATCCTGATCCTGCTGATGGTGATCGGTCCGATGATCCTCGCTACCGGCATGTACAAGCTGCAGTTCTGGGTGCCGGAAAGCCGCAGTTACCACGGCGAACTGATCGGCAACGGCCAGACCCGGGCGCAGATCGGCGTGCAGTCCGAGGAGGATCGCTGGCAGATCCTGGTCACCGCGCCCAAGGCTTGCGAGGCGGACTGCCAGCAGTTGGTGTACCTGGCGCGGCAGATCCAGGTGGCCCTGGGCCGCGACGCTTCCCGGGCCAGCCATGCCCTGGCCAGTGCCCAGCCGCTGAGTGCCGAGTACGCCGCCAGGCTGCAGCGTGAATACCCGCAGTTGCAACGCTATCCCCTGGACCTGGCGACCTTCGCCAAGGGGGTTCACGACCCGGAGGCGCCGCAGCTGTGGATAGTCGATCCCCACAGCAACCTGGTGCTGCGTTATGACGCTCGGGTCAACGGCAAGGACCTGCTCAACGACCTGCGCCATCTGCTGAAACTGTCGAACATCGGATAAGGGCATCGTCATGGCCAAACCTGGATTTCGCCTCGCGTTGTTAGCCACCTTGCTGGCCCTGATCGTGGTGTTGCTCGGCGCCTACACCCGGCTGACCCATGCCGGGCTGGGCTGTCCGGACTGGCCCGGCTGCTACGGCTTTATCAGCGTGCCGCAAAGCGAGGCGCAGCTGGCCCATGCCGAGCGGCACTTTCCCGATACCCCGGTGGAGGCCCACAAGGGCTGGAACGAGATGATCCACCGCTACTTCGCCGGCACCCTGGGGCTGTTGATCGTGCTGCTGGCGGCCCGCGCCTGGAGCCATCGCCGGCATCCCGGGCAGCCGCTGAAGCTGCCGCTGTTCCTCCTGGCGGTGGTGTTCGCCCAGGCGGCCTTCGGCATGTGGACGGTGACCCTCAAGCTCTGGCCCCAGGTGGTCACCGCGCATCTGCTGGGGGGCTTTGCCACCTTGAGCCTGCTGTTCCTGCTGACCTTGCGCCTGTCCGGTGTGCTGCCGGCGCTGATCGTGCCGCGGCGCCTGCAGTACTGGGCCACGGCCGGGCTGGTGCTGGTGATCGGGCAGATCGCCCTGGGCGGCTGGGTCAGCTCCAACTATGCGGCGGTGGCCTGTATCGACCTGCCCACCTGCCATGGCCAGTGGTGGCCGAACATGGACTTTGCCAACGGCTTTCACCTGACCCAGCACATCGGCCCCAACTACCTGGGCGGGCAACTGGACAGTGACGCCCGCACCGCCATCCACATGACCCACCGGGTGGGCGCGGTGTTGGTGACCCTGGTGTTGCTGGGCCTGGCCTGGCAACTGCGACAGACCGGCATGACCCGTCTGGCCGGGCTGGTACTGCTGGCCCTGGGGGCGCAGATCAGCCTGGGCCTGAGCAACGTGCTGTTCCACCTGCCTCTGCCGGTGGCGGTGGCGCACAACGCCGGCGGCGCGGCGCTGCTGCTGACCCTGGTGCTGGTCAACTATCACGCTCGTACCAGCCTGGTGCAGGCCCGGGATCGCCTGCCCCTGGGCTGGCGTCTGAGCCCGCGCAAACAGGTGGCCGGTCCCATCACCATCAAAGGAGAGATGCCATGGCGACTCTGATTGGCGAACGTCAGCAGCCCCGGGCGATCTGGCGTGATTATCTGGAGCTGACCAAACCCAAGGTGGTGGTGTTGATGCTCATCACCTCCCTGGTGGGCATGTTCCTTGCGACCCGCGCCGGGGTGCCGTGGACGGTGCTGGTGTTCGGCAACCTGGGCATTGCCCTGTGCGCAGGTGGCGCGGCGGCGGTGAACCATGTGGTGGACCGGCGCATCGATGCGCTGATGGCCCGGACCCACAAGCGGCCCCTGGCCGAAGGCCGGGTTTCACCCCGGGCCGCCCTGGCGTTTGCCCTGTGCCTGGCCCTGGCCGGGCAGGCCCTGCTGCTGGCCTTCACCAATCCGCTGACGGCCTGGCTGACCCTGGCCTCCCTGCTGGGCTATGCGGTGGTCTACACCGGCTTTCTGAAGCGCGCGACGCCGCAGAACATCGTGATCGGCGGGCTGGCCGGCGCGGCCCCGCCGCTGCTGGGCTGGGTCGCCGCCACCGGGCACCTGAGCGCCGAACCGCTGTTGCTGGTGCTGATCATCTTCGCCTGGACCCCGCCGCACTTCTGGGCCCTGGCCATCCATCGCAAGGAGGAGTACGCCAAGGCCGATATTCCGATGTTGCCGGTGACTCACGGCGAGCATTACACCAAGGTGCACATCCTGCTCTATACCTTTGCCCTGCTGGCGGTGAGCCTGCTGCCCTATGCCATTCACATGAGCGGCGTGCTGTACCTGGTGTGCGCCCTGGTCCTGGGCGGGCGCTTCCTGCAATGGGCCTGGGTGCTGTACCGTGGCACTCGGCCGCACGCGGCGATCAACACCTTCAAGTACTCTATTTATTACTTGTTCCTGCTGTTCATCGCCCTGCTCGTAGACCACTACCTACTGTTGAACCTATGACTCGAACTCAGAAAACCGTCTTTATTCTCGTTGCACTGGTGGCCCTGGTCCTGGGGCTGACCGTCAACAAAGTACTGTCCGGCAAGGGTCAGGGTGATCCCACCGCATTGATCGATGCCGGCATCATCCTCCTGCCCCAGAGCCGCACGCTGCCGGCGGTGAAGATGCTCGACCAGGATGGCCAGCCCGTGGTGATCGATGAGTTGAAGGGCAAATGGTCGCTGCTGTTTTTCGGCTACACCTTCTGCCCGGACATCTGTCCCACCACCCTGGCGCAACTGCGGCAGATCAAGAGCGAGCTGCCCAAGGAGGCGGTGGACAAGCTGCAGGTGATCCTGGTCAGCGTCGACCCCAACCGCGATACGCCGCAACAGCTCAAGCAGTACCTGGGCTACTTCGACAAGGACTTCAAGGGACTGACCGCCGCTTCGGTGGAAGACCTGCAGAAGCTGGCCAATGCCGTGAGCATTCCGTTCATTCCGGCGGACACCAGCAAGCCCAACTACACCGTGGACCACAGCGGCAACCTGGCGGTGATCGGTCCGGACGGTCGCCAGCGCGGCTTTATCCGCGCACCGCTGAACAACCAGAAGCTGGTGGCGCAGCTGCCGGTGATGTTGCAGCGCCAATGACGCGGCATGCTTGAACTGCTGAACTGCTGAACTGCTGAACTGCTGAACTGCTGAACTGCTGAACTGCTGAACTGCTGAACTGCTGAACTGCTGAACCCTGTAGCCGCTGCCGCAGGCTGCGATCGGCCTCGAAGAGGACGCGTGCTCTTCGAGGCCCTCGGAAGGCGCTTCGCGCCTTATCGCAGCCTTCGGCAGCGGCTACAAACAAAACGGGGCGCCCCAAGGCGCCCCGTTTGTGTTTCTGCAACCGATCAGAATGCCGGCACGATCGCGCCTTTGTACTTCTCGATAATGAATTGCTTCACTTGCGGGCTGTGCAGGGCCGCGATCAGTTTCTTCATGGCGTCCGAGTCCTTGTCATCAGGGCGGGCCACCAGAATGTTCACGTAAGGCGAGTCCTTGCCTTCGATCACCAGGGCGTCCTTGGACGGGTCCAGCTTGGCTTCCAGGGCGTAGTTGGTGTTGATCAGGGCCAGGTCGACCTGGGTCAGCACGCGCGGGATGGTGGCGGCTTCCAGTTCACGGAACTTCAGGTCCTTGGGGTTCTCGGTGATGTCCTTGACGGTGGCCAGGATGCTGTTGGAATCCTTGAGCTTGATCAGGCCGGCCTTGTCCAGCAGCAGCAGCGCGCGGCCGCCGTTGGTGGCGTCGTTGGGGATCACCACGGTGGCGCCGCCTGGCAGTTCGGACAGTTGCTTGTACTTGCTGGAGTAGGCGCCCAGGGGCTCCACGTGCACGCCGGCCACGCTCACCAGCTTGGTGCCCTTGGTCTTGTTGAACTCATCCAGGTACGGCTGGTGCTGGAAGAAGTTGGCGTCCAGGCGTTTCTCGGCCACTTGCACGTTGGGCTGAACGTAGTCGGTGAAGACCTTGACCTTCAGGTCCACGCCTTCTTTGGCCAGGGCCGGTTTGACGAACTCCAGGATCTCGGCGTGGGGCACCGGTGTGGCGGCCACGGTCAGGGTTTCGGCGGCGTGCGCGGAGAACGCGGCAACGGCTGCGAAAGCGACGAGTAGTTTTTTCATCGAACAAGCTCCTTGTAAGTCGCCCGACCCCGGGCACCTGCCGGCCAGGGCCGGCGTTTGCAATTATTTGCGGGAAAAATGCACCACCAGCTTATCGCCGACGGTTTGCAGAACCTGAACCAATACAATCAGCAGCACCACGGTCACCACCATCACATCGTCCTGGAAGCGCTGGTAGCCATAGCGGATAGCCAGATCGCCGAGGCCGCCGGCACCCACGACACCGGCCATGGCGGTGTAGCCGACCAGGGCGATGGCGGTGACCGTGATCGCCGCGATGATACCGGGGCAAGCCTCGGGCAGCAGGGCGTTCATGATGATCTGCCGGGTGGTGGCGCCCATGGCCTGGGTGGCCTCGATGATGCCGCGATCCACTTCACGCAGCGCGGTTTCCACCAGTCGGGCGAAGAAGGTGGAGGCGCCCACCACCAGCGGCGGAATGGCCCCCGCCACACCCAGGGAGGTGCCGGTGATGAGGATGGTGGTGGGAATCATCACGATCAGCAGGATGATGAACGGCAGCGAGCGGATGGCGTTGACCACGAAGCCCAGGACCGAATAGACATTTTTCTGTTCCAGCAACTGCTTCGGGCTGCACAGGAACAGCAGGACGCCCAGTGGCAGGCCCACCAGTACGGTGAAGAACAGGGACGTGCTGAGCATGACCATGGTGTCGCTGGTCGCCACCCCGATATCGGCCCAGTCAACGTTGTCGAAGTAATGCAGTAAGCCGCTCATTAGCGCAGCACCTCCATGTGGACATCCGCTGCGGTGAAGCGGGCGAAGGCCGCTTCCATGTCACCGCCGGTGATGGCCAGGGTCAGTTGCCCGTAAGGGGTGTCTTTGATGCGGTCGATGCGTCCGGCGAGGATGCTGTAGTCGACCCCGGTCTCCCGGGCCACGGTGCCCAGCAACGGCGCGTAGGTGGCCTCGCCCTGGAAGGTCAGGCGCACGATGCGCCCCGGCACATGGGCGAAGTCGTCGCGCTGCTCGTTCTCGTCGATCTGCTCGTCTTCCTGGACGAAACGCTTGGTGGTCGGGTGCTTGGGGTGCAGGAACACCTCGGCCACCGGCCCCTGTTCGACGATGCGGCCGGCGTCCATCACCGCCACCTGATCGCAGACGCGACGGATCACGTCCATCTCATGGGTGATCAGGACGATGGTCAGCTTCAGCTCGCGGTTGATCTCGGCCAGCAGTTGCAGGACCGAGGCGGTGGTCTGCGGATCGAGGGCGCTGGTGGCTTCGTCGCACAAAAGGATCTTCGGCTTGGTGGCCAGGGCGCGGGCGATGCCGACGCGCTGCTTCTGGCCGCCGGACAGCTGCGCCGGGTATTTCTTGGCGTGGTCGGCCAGGCCGACCCGATCCAGCAGCTCGGCTACGCGACGCTCGATGTCGCTGCGTGACAGCTCGCCGGCCAGGGTCAGGGGCAGCGCGACGTTGTCGGCCACGGTCTTGGACGACAGCAGGTTGAAGTGCTGGAAGATCATCCCGACCTGCTGGCGGAAGCGGCGCAGGCCATTGGCATTCAGCGCGGTGACCTCTTCGCCGTCGACGATGATCTGACCGCCGCTGGGGTTTTCCAGGCGGTTGATCAGGCGCAGCAGGGTACTTTTGCCCGCCCCGGAATGACCGATCAGGCCGAACACCTGGCCATTCTCGACCCGAAGACTGGTCGGGTGCAGGGCGGGAATATCCTTACCGGTGACCCGGTAGGTTTTATGGACGTTTTGAAACTCGATCACGTAGCGAACCTTGTGGGGCGCGTTAGAAAAGGATCAGCGGTTAGCCGGGCGCGCATTTTAGCCTGTCCGTATAGAGGTTCTTAGCATTTATTTCGCGAACATCCTGCCATTTGGCGATAACGCGATCAAAGGTCATAAAAAAGGAACGCTCGCCGTTTCTCGTCAGTCACTACTTAAGCCACTCGAAAGCCCCAGGTACCGTGCCTGTGGGCCTGTGTTCACGAAGCCCCGGCGCGCCAGGGATTTCGCCAACGAGGAGTTCTTGCCTGATGAGTACGAAAAAGCCCAATGCCCCGAAAAGCCAGATGGCCGGGACCGATACCCTGGACCGCGGCAACAGCAACCGCAAGTTGCAGAGCCTGGAGCCGTTCCGCTCCGACGCCACCGGCCAGGCCTTGCGGACCAATCAGGGGGTGAAAGTCGCCGACAACCAGAACAGCCTGAAACTGGGCGCCCGCGGGCCTTCGCTGCTGGAAGACTTCATCATGCGGGAGAAGATCACCCACTTTGACCATGAGCGGATCCCCGAGCGCATCGTCCATGCCCGCGGCGTCGGTGCCCATGGTTACTTCCAGAGCTACGACAATCATTCGGCGCTGACCAAGGCCGGTTTCCTGCGTGATCCGCAGAAGAAGACCCCGGTGTTCGTGCGCTTTTCCACGGTCCAGGGGCCAAGAGGCTCCGGCGATACCGTGCGCGATGTCCGGGGTTTTGCAGTGAAGTTCTTCACCGACGAGGGCAACTTCGATCTGGTGGGCAACAACATGCCGGTGTTCTTCATCCAGGACGCGATCAAGTTTCCCGACTTCGTGCATGCCGTGAAGCCCGAGCCCCACAACGAAATCCCCACCGGCGGCTCGGCCCACGACACCTTCTGGGACTTCGTCTCCCTGCAGCCGGAGTCGGCGCACATGGTGATCTGGGCCATGTCCGACCGGGCCATTCCGAAAAGCCTGCGCAGCATGCAGGGCTTTGGCGTGCACACCTTTCGCCTGATCAACGCCGAGGGGCGCGCAAGCTTCGTCAAGTTCCACTGGCGGCCGGCGGTGGGCACCTGTTCCCTGGTCTGGGACGAGGCGCAGAAGCTCGCGGGCAAGGACACCGACTTTCATCGCCGCGACCTGTGGGACGCCATCGAAACCGGGGATTACCCGGAGTGGGAGTTCGGCGTGCAGATCATCGCCGAAGAGGACGAACACAATTTCGACTTCGACATTCTCGACCCCACCAAGCTGATCCCCGAGGAGCTGGTGCCGATCACGCCCCTGGGCAAGATGGTGCTCAACCGCAACCCCGACAATTACTTCGCCGAAACCGAGCAGGTCGCCTTCTGCCCGGGGCACATCGTGCCGGGGATCGACTTCTCCAATGACCCGCTGCTGCAAGGGCGGCTGTTTTCCTACACCGATACCCAGATCAGTCGCCTGGGCGGGCCGAACTTTCATGAACTGCCGATCAACCGTCCGTTGACCCCGCTGCACAACGGGCAGCGCGACGCCATGCACCGCAGCACCATCGACAGGGGGCGGGCTGCCTACGAGCCGAACTCCATCGATGGTGGCTGGCCCAGAGAAACTCCGCCGGCGGCCCAGGACGGTGGCTTCGAGAGCTACAACGAGCGCATCGATGCCCACAAGATCCGCCAGCGCAGCGAGTCGTTTGGTGATCACTTCTCCCAGGCGCGGCTGTTCTTCAACAGCATGAGCAAGCACGAGCAGGAACACATCATCGCGGCCTACAGCTTCGAGTTGGGCAAGGTCGAGCGGCCGTGGATCCGCGAGCGGCAGGTCAACGAGATCCTGGCCAACATCGATCTGCAACTGGCCGCGCGCGTGGCGGAAAACCTAGGCTTGGCGGCGCCGAAGCAGGCCACGGTGGCCGAGCGCAAGACCGCATTGACCCGCTCGCCGGCCCTGAGCCAGGCCAACCTGCTGTCGGGGGATATCAAAACCCGGAAAGTGGCGATTCTGGCGGCCAACGGCGTCGATGGTGCGGCGATCGAAGGGTTGAAGAAGGCCCTCAAGGCCCAGGGTGCTCACGCCAAGCTGCTGGGGCCGACCTCGGCGCCGGTGACCACCGCGGATGGCCAGCGCCTGGCGGTGGATGCCTCCATGGAGGGCTTGCCTTCAGTGGCTTTCGACGCGGTGTTCGTGCCGGGTGGTGCGCAATCGATCAAGACCCTGAGCGGCAATGGTGTGGCTTTGCATTACCTGTTGGAGGCCTACAAGCATCTCAAGGCCATCGCCTTGCACGGCGAAGCCCGGGAGTTGCTGGACGTGCTCAGGCTGGAGGCGGATGACGGCTTGATTCTGGGGGGCGATGCCAAGGCGCTGAAGGCGTTCTTTGCCGCCATGGCTCAGCATCGGGTGTGGAGTCGGGAGGAAAGGGCCAAGGCGATCCCGGCCTGAACACGCTTTCGCCGGCCAGCCCGCTCCCGTAGGGAACCGGCTGGCCGACTGAGGCTTTACTGCGCCTTGCGTGGGCTCAAGACCATTTGCGCCGGGACATGGCGCACGATCTGTCTGCTGATTTTCTGTTCGAAGTCCGGATCGAGCTTCTTCACCCGCTTGCTCAGCAGGGTCGACAGCCAAGGGTAGTCCTCGGTGCGCGGCACCTGAATGTGCACATCGCACTGGTAATTCACCACGTCGGCGGCCAGCGCATCGAGCTGCTTACGCAGCTTGCGGATATCGGTGACATTCAGGGCAATGGTGCTGCTCTGGGCGGAAGGATCGATCAGCCGGGCCGCTGGACGCGCCTCGGCGGCCTTCAAGGCGGCTTCGGCCTGTTCCAGCTCGGCCTTGCGCGCATGGGCAATGGCGTTGTTGACCCCTCCGGTCAGCGCCGGTGCCTTGGGCATCAGCGCCCGGGCCCGGCTCAGGGCGGTGGCGGCGGCATTCACGTCACCCTTTTGCAGGACGATCTGGCTGCGTTGCAGGTAGGCCTCGGCAATCTGCCGCTGGTATTGCACCAGCTGCGGGTCGTCAGGGGTTTGTGCCTGCAATGCACTGAGCTGATCTTCCGCTGTCGCCAGCTCGTTGCTGGCAATGTTTTGTTCCAGCTGCGCGATGGCCGTGGCCCGCGCATCGGGGACCTCGGTGGTCGCCGGTGGCGTGCTTTGGCAGGCCCCCAGCAGCAGGGAGAATGCGACAAGGAGCAGATAACGGGAGGCGAACGGCTTCATTCCTGCGACTCTCTAATTGCGCAAAAAGCGAGCAAGTCTACACCCCTCGACGGGGCAGAACAAAACTCAGCAGAAACAGTGCGGCGGCCACCACCACGATCGACGGTCCGGCCGGGGTGTCCTTGAACCAGGAGAGCGCCAGTCCGCCACAGACCGCGAGCATGCCCAGCAGGCTCGCGCCCAGGGCCATCTGCTCCGGCGAGCGGGCGTGACGCTGTGCCGCAGCGGCCGGGATGATCAGCAACGAGGTAATCAGCAACACCCCGACAATCTTCATCGCCACCGCAATGACCACGGCGATCAGCAGCATCAGCGCCAGGCGCAGCGATGCCACGGGCAGGCCTTCGACCCTGGCCAGTTCCTCGTGCACGGTGATTGCCAGCAGAGGGCGCCACAGGGCCACCAGCAGCAGGAGCACCGCCGCGCTGCCGCCGAGAATCCACGCCAGATCGCCCGGGCTGATCGCCAGCAGGTCACCGAACAGGTAGGCCATCAGGTCGATTCGCACTTCATGCATGAAGCTTAGTACTACCAGGCCCAGGGACAGGGTGCTGGGAGCAAGAATCCCCAGCAGCGTGTCGGATGCCAGGGGCTGGCGTTGTTGCAGGGTCACCAGCAGCACCGCCAGCAGCAGGCAGCCTACGGTGACCGCTACCGCCGGGCTGACATCCAGCAGGAAACCCAGGGCCACCCCCAGCAGCGCGGCGTGGGACAGGGTGTCGCCAAAGTAGGCCATGCGCCGCCAGACCACGAACGAGCCCAAGGGCCCGGCGACCACCGCCAGAGCCAGACCTGCGAGCAGGGCGTAGAGCAGAAAATCAGCCATGCTTGCAGTTTTCTCCGTGGACATGGACGTGGCCCGCGGCGGGCTGGGTGACCACGGAGCCATGCAGGTCATGGGCGTGATCGTGGTGATGGTGGTAGATCGCCAGGCTCGGCGCGTTCTTGCCGAACAGCTCGACGAAGGCCGGGTCGCCGCTGACCTGCTCGGGGTGCCCGGAGCAGCAGACGTGGCGGTTGAGGCAGACCACCTGGTCGGTGGTACTCATTACCAGGTGCAGGTCGTGGGAGACCATCAACACGCCGCAACCGTGACGGTCC
Organism: Pseudomonas sp. Os17; assembly: GCF_001547895.1. NCBI lineage: Bacteria > Pseudomonadati > Pseudomonadota > Gammaproteobacteria > Pseudomonadales > Pseudomonadaceae > Pseudomonas > Pseudomonas sp. Os17. The sequence goes on from NZ_AP014627.1 coordinate 76,918, forward strand.
CGCAGGCGGGTGATCAGGCTGTAGAGCTCGGCCTGGCCGGCCACGTCGACGCCTTGCACCGGTTCGTCGAGCACCAGCAGTTCGGGCTCGCGCAGCAGGGCCCGGGCCAGCAGCACGCGCTGCATCTCGCCGCCGGAAATGCTTTGCACCGGGCTGTCGATCACCTGTTCGGCGCCGACTTCCTTGAGGGCCGCCAGCGCTCGGTTGCGATCCACCCCCGGCACCAGGCGCAGAAAGCGCAGCACCGACAGCGGCAGGGTCGGGTCGACGTGGAGTTTCTGCGGCATGTAGCCCACCCGCAGCCGCGGTTTGCGCCAGACACTGCCGGTATCGGGCTTGAGCAGGCCGAGCACGGCGCGCACCAGGGTGGTCTTGCCGGCGCCATTGGGGCCGATCAGGGTCACGATCTGCCCCGGCTCGACGCTGAGCTGGATGTTGTCCAGCACGCTCTGCCCGGCAAAGGTCACCCCGACCTGCTCGAGGCGGATCAACGCTGTGCTCATCAAGCCCCCTGGCAGCCCGAGCAGAGCCCGACCACTTCGACGGTCTGGCCCTCGACCACGAAGCCGACGTCGCGGGCGCTGGTGATGATGGCGTCGCTGATGGATTTCTGTTCCAGCTCGATGGCTGCGTGGCACTCGCGGCAGATCAGGAACTGACCCTGGTGCGCGTGCTCCGGGTGGTTGCAGCCGACGAAGGCGTTGAGCGAGGCAATGCGGTGCACCAGGCCGTTTTCCAGGAGGAAATCCAGCGCCCGGTACACCGTTGGCGGCGCGGCGCGGCGGCCGTCCTGCTCGCTGAGCACGGCCAGGATGTCGTAGGCCCCCAGGGGCTTGTGGCTTTGCCACACCAGTTCCAGCACCCGCCGGCGCAGGGCGGTCAGGCGCAGGCCTTGCCGTGCGCACAGAGCGTCGGCCTCAGACAGTGCGCTGTGCACGCAGTGAGAGTGGTCGTGGGGACGGCTGGCGAGGGGTGTTTTAGGCATGAGCGGCGACGAGGTTTGTGAGAGACGTTATTATGTTACCCGTTCTCGCCTCTTCGAGTGTCCATCGTGTCCAGACTTTTTCGCCTTTTTGTCGCTTTTACCTTCAGCCTGTTCGCGATCGGCTCGGCCCAGGCCGAAGTCCGGGTCCTCACCAGCATCAAACCCTTGCAACTGATTGCCGCGGCGGTGCAGGACGGCGTGGCGGTGCCCGAAGTGCTGTTGCCGCCGGGAGCCTCGCCGCACAACTATGCGCTGCGCCCTTCGGACGTGCGCAAGGTGCAAAGCGTCGACCTGCTGTACTGGATCGGCCCGGACATGGAAGGTTTCCTGCCGCGGGTGCTGAAGGGCCGCAGCCTGCCATCGGTGGCGGTGCAGGATCTGCCGGGCATGAAACTTCGCCATTTCGCCGAAGATAGCCATTCTCACGCCGAAGATGCCGACGAACATGACCATGACCACCGCCCTGGCACCCTGGATGCGCACCTGTGGCTGTCGCCGGTCAATGCTCGGGTGATCGCCACCCGCATGGCCGCCGACCTGAGCGCCGCCGACCCGGCCAATGCCGCTCGCTACCAGAGCAACCTGAAAGCCTTCAATGAGCGTCTGGATGCCCTGGACGCCCGCTTGAAAACCCGTCTGGCAGGCATCGCCGGCAAGCCTTACTTCGTCTTCCACGAAGCCTTCGACTACTTCGAAGATGCCTATGGCCTCAAGCACACCGGAGTGTTCAGCGTTGCCGCGGAAGTGCAGCCGGGGGCCCAGCATGTCGCCGCCATGCGCGCGCGGTTGCAGCAAGTGGGCAAGACCTGTGTGTTCAGCGAGCCGCCTCTGCGTCCGCGGTTGGCGGAAACCCTGGTGGCCGGGCTGCCGGTGACGCTGGCGGAGCTGGATGCGCTGGGCGGGTATACGCCCGCGACCGCTCAGGGCTATGAGCAGGTGCTGGAGAAATTGGGGAACGATCTGGCGGGCTGTCTGGAGCAGCTTTAAGCAGGGATTGTTGCGGGGTGTCTTTCGCGGGCAAGCCCGCTCCTACAGGTGCGCTCTGTAGGAGCGGGCTTGCCCGCGAAGCGTTTTACAGGGCGAACGGCAGCGCGATGTTGATCCGTTGCCGCTGTGCCAGGCGCTGCTGGAACTCCATCGGATCGTGAATCAGCACGTCCTGTCCGGCGAAGCTCTCGGCGGCAATCAGCCGTGACAGCCAGAAGCGCACGCAGGCGACCCGCAGCATGGTCGGCCAGAGCTCGGCCTCTGCCGCAGTGAAGGGCCGCAAGCTGGCGTAGGCGCCGAGCAGGGCTCGAGCGCGCTGGCCGTCGATCACGCCTTCGGCGTCGGAGCACCAGTCGTTCAGGGCAATGGCCACGTCGTAGAGCATCGGTCCCGAGCAGGCGTTGTAGAAGTCGATCAGGCCGGTCAGGTGGGTGCCTTCGAACATGGCGTTGTCGCGGAACAGATCGGCGTGGATGTTGGCCCTGGGCAGGGCGAGAATCCGGGTCTTCTGTGCGACGATTTCATCCAGCGCCCGCTGCAGCAGGTCTTGAGCGGCGGCATCCAGGTGCGACAGCAGTTGTGCGCCCTCTTCCTGCATCCAGTCCAGGCCACGATCGGTCTTGCGCTTGATCATGTTGTCCTTGGTGGCCACGTGCAGGTGGCCGAGCAACTCACCGACCTGGGCGCAATGCTGGGCGTTGGCTTCCTTGATGTGCTTGCCCGCCAGCCGCGGTTGCAGCAGCGCCGGCTTGCCCGCCAGCTCCCGCAGGGCGACGCCATCGGTGGTGCGCAGGGCGTAGGGCACCGGCAGGTTGGCTTGGTGCAGCACGTCCAGCAGATCGATGAAGAACGGCATTTCCTGGACCGGGCCGCGCTCCACCAGGGTCAGGACGAATTCGCCCTGTTCCAGGCTGATGAAGAAGTTGGTGTTTTCGCTACCAGCGGCGATCCCCTGGAAGTCAAGCAGGCGGCCGAGCCCATACGGGGCGAGAAAGGTTTCCAGCTCGGGCCGAGCCAGGGGGGTGAACACAGACATGGTTAAAAACTGCCAGTACGGGCGCCGCTATTCAGCCAGCGCCATTGAGTTGAAGTCGGAGTGGCTTACCACTCAAAGATTTTCCACGCAGGGATCAGCATATCCGGCTGATCCGAACGGATGAAGTTACCGTCGGAGCCATCAGCGCGCACCAGGAAATAGGGCTTGCCGCCCTTGGGCGTGACCTTGATGGCGTACAGAAAGCCATTTTGCCGGTATTCCTGGATGGTCTTGTCGCCTTCCGTGCGAATGGTGACTTGCGGGTCCGCTGACGGCGCATCTTCTGCGGCGATCACGGCCATTGGAGCGATTGCAATCAAGCCGGCCAGCAGCAAGCGATTTAGTGTGCGCATGATAACCTTGTCCCTTTGTCGTCAACGGTCCCGCTATTCTAGCGCCGGACCCGCCGAAAAGGTTGATCCCGCTCATGAGCCAAGCCCCCCTCGTCCTGGTGGACGGTTCTTCTTATCTGTACCGCGCGTTTCATGCGTTGCCACCGCTGACCACTTCCAAAGGCCTGCCCACGGGCGCGGTCAAGGGCGTGCTGAACATGCTCAAGAGTCTGCGCAAGCAGTACCCGGACAGCCCGTTCGCCGTGGTCTTCGACGCCAAGGGCGGGACCTTCCGCGACGACATGTATGCCCATTACAAGGCCAACCGTCCGAGCATGCCCGACGATATGCGGGTGCAGATCGAGCCCTTGCACGCCAGTGTGATCGCCCTGGGTTTCCCGTTGCTGTGTGTGGAAGGGGTCGAGGCCGACGACGTGATCGGCACCCTGGCCCGCAGCAGCGCGGCGGCGGATCGTCCGGTGGTGATCTCCACCGGTGACAAGGACATGGCCCAGTTGGTGGATGGGCACATTACGCTGGTCAACACCATGTCTGGTAGCAGCATGGATGTGGAAGGCGTGAAGGAGAAATTCGGTGTCGCTCCCGAGCAGATCATCGATTACCTGGCATTGATGGGCGACTCTTCCGACAACATCCCTGGGGTGCCGGGTATCGGTCCGAAGACGGCTTCCGGGCTGCTGGTAGGGGTCAACGGCGGGCTCAAGGAGTTGTACGAGCAGCTCGATATCGTGCCGACCCTGCCGATTCGCGGGGCCAAGACCCTGCCGGCCAAGCTCGAAGAGCACAAGGAAATGGCCTTCCTGTCCTATCAGTTGGCAACCATCAAGGTGGACGTGCCGCTGGATATCGGGCTCGACGACCTGCACCTGGGCGAGCCGGATCGCGAGAAGCTGGTGGAGCTCTACAGCCTGCTGGAATTCAAGAGCTGGCTTGACGAGTTGCAGCGCGACGCCAAGCGCGTCGAGCTCAGTGAAGCCGAGCCGGCGCCGGCCGCTGCGCCGCAGCCGCCGGCTGCCGAACAGCCAGCGCTTGAGCTGCAGTACGAAACCATCCTCGACCAGGAGCGTTTTGCCGTCTGGCTGGAAAAACTGAAGAACGCCAAGCTGATTGCCTTCGATACCGAGACCACCGGCATCGATGCCCAGCAGGCGCAACTGGTGGGGCTGTCGTTTGCGGTCAAGGCCGGGGAAGCGGCCTACATCCCGTTGACCCACTCCTACATGGGCGTGCCGGAGCAACTGGACCGCGACACCGTGTTGCTGGCCCTGAAGCCGTTGCTGGAGGACCCCAAGCTGCTCAAGGTCGGTCAGCACGCCAAGTTCGACATGAACATCCTGGCCAATTGCGCGATTGGCGGCGATCAGGCCAATGGCATCACTGTGCGCGGCATCGCCTTCGACACCATGCTTGAGTCCTACGTGCTCAACTCCACCGCCACCCGCCATGACATGGACAGCCTGGCGCAGAAGTACCTGGACCACACCACCGTGAGCTTCCAGGACATTGCCGGCAAGGGTGCCAAGCAGCTGACTTTCGATCAGATTCCGCTCGAGCAGGCCGGTCCCTACGCCGCTGAAGACGCCGATATCACCCTGCGTCTGCATCAGACGCTCTTCGAAAAACTGACCGCTATCCCGAGTCTGGCCAGCGTCCTCACCGATATCGAGATGCCGCTGGTGCCGGTCCTGGCACGCATCGAGCGCCAGGGCGCACTGGTGGATGACAAGCTCCTGGGCGTGCAGAGCATCGAGCTGGGGGACAAGATGGTGGCCCTGGAGCGCGAAGCCTTCGAGATCGCCGGTGAGGAGTTCAACCTGGGTTCGCCCAAGCAATTGGGCAGCATCCTCTACGACAAGCTTGGCCTGCCGGTGCTGAAAAAGACCGCCAAGGGCCAGCCTTCCACGGCTGAAGAGGTGCTGGCCAAGCTCGCCGAGGACGACTATCCGTTGCCGCGGGTGCTGATGCAGTACCGCTCCATGAGCAAGCTGAAGAGCACCTACACCGATCGTCTGCCCGAGCAGATCAATCCGCGTACCGGGCGCATCCACACGTCCTATCACCAGGCGGTGGCTTCCACCGGCCGGTTGTCCTCCAGCGATCCGAACCTGCAGAACATTCCTGTGCGCACCGCCGAGGGCCGGCGCATTCGCCAGGCTTTTATCGCCCCGCCCGGCTACAAGCTGCTGGCGGCGGACTATTCGCAGATCGAGCTGCGGATCATGGCTCACCTGTCCCGGGACGAAGGCCTGCTCAATGCCTTCCGCAACAACCTGGATGTGCACACCGCCACTGCGGCCGAAGTGTTCAAGGTGGAGCTCAAGGATGTGACGTCCGATCAGCGTCGCAGCGCCAAGGCCATCAACTTCGGCCTGATCTACGGCATGGGCGCGCAGAAGCTGGGCAAGGACATAGGGGTCGATACCAAAACGGCCAAGGCCTATATCGACACCTATTTCGCCCGCTATCCGGGGGTTCGCCAATACATGGATCGAACCCGCGCCCAGGCGGCGGATCAGGGCTATGTCGAGACCATCTTCGGTCGTCGGCTGTACCTGCCGGAGATCAACTCCAACAAGCCGCAGGAGCGAGCCGGTGCCGAGCGTACCGCGATCAACGCGCCGATGCAGGGCACGGCGGCGGACATCATCAAGAAAGCCATGGTGGCGGTGGACAACTGGCTGGAGTCTTCGCAGCTGGATGCCCGGGTCATCCTTCAGGTGCACGACGAACTGGTGCTGGAAGTGCGTGAGGACCTGGTGGACCAGGTGCGCGACGAGATTCGTGGCTACATGAGCGGTGCCGCGACCCTGGATGTGCCGTTATTGGTGGAAGTCGGGGTGGGAAATAACTGGGATGAGGCCCATTAAGGGCACTTTTCAGTGCTTTTTGCCGCGGCATAGTGTCGCGGCAAAAACTGGCGACTGGCTATTAGCACGGAAAATTTCATCGCTTATTGCCAATAGTTTTTGCAACCCGCTGGAACTAATCCAGTGAAAGCCCACTCAGAGTTACTGAATGGCTGGTGAAGCCCTTCGATGCTCCTATGTTGTGTTAAGTGTTGGCAGATATCTGGACCCCGCCCTAGCGGTCTAGAACTTGAACCCCGAACTTCCCCCTCCCCATACGAAGTCCGGGGTTTTTTTTGCCTGAAAATTACCTGCGCGGCGCCCAAGCTGCGTTAAAAAGCGGCGGGAAATGCTCATTTAGGCCCCTAAACTCCGCTTTCCCGCCGCTTTTTGCCTTGCCTGATCACCGCGCAGACAATTTTTATCTACCGCTCAGGCCTCGGTTTCAGCGCCTTTGTCGGCCAGTTCCATCCAGCCCGCCAGTACGGTGTAAGCCTCTTCCAGGCCCATGCGCTTGGGGGCCGAGAACAGTTGGATGGTGACCGCTTCGCCCCAGCCCTTGCGGATCTGCGATTGGACCTTGAGCAAGGTGTTCTTGGCCGCGCCGTAGGTCAGCTTGTCGGCCTTGGTCAGCAGGATGTGCATCGGCATGCCGCTGGCTACGGCCCAGTCCAGCATCAGCAGGTCGAAATCGGTCATGGGATGCCGGATGTCCATCATCAGGATCAGGCCTTTGAGGCTCTCGCGGCTGCCCAGATAGGCTTCCAGGTGGCGCTGCCAGTGCTGCTTCAAGGGGATCGGCACTTTGGCGTAGCCGTAGCCCGGCAGGTCGACCAGACGGCGATCGTCGTCTAGCTTGAAGAAGTTCAACAACTGCGTGCGCCCCGGGGTTTTCGAGGTGCGTGCCAGGCTGGCATGGGTCAGGGTGTTCAGGGCGCTGGACTTACCGGCGTTGGAACGCCCGGCGAAGGCCACTTCAAAGCCGTCATCGTCCGGGCATTGGTCGACCTTGGCGGCGCTGAGCATGAACGTAGCCTGTTGGCACAGACCGAGGATGGGGTTCTTGAGTTGCATGGGATTTCCGAGATAGGGGCGATGCCGAGAGTGGACGCGGCGAGCGGTGTCGTTTCCGTTTCAGTAGCGCCAGTATATAATGCCGCAGATTTTGTGTGCGCTTTGTCCCAGCGTAGGATGAAGTTCACGAGAGCGATAAACCTTGACTGCGCACTAGAACGCAGCACGCTCTCAACCCTGAAAAGGTCGTTTTATGACGAAATGGCTGCTAGCTGCCGGTGTCTTGATGCCGCTTTACAGCGCTCAGGCTACACAGGATCCGGAAGCTGTGTACAACCGTGTTTGTGGGGCTTGTCATTCCGGCCAACTACCCACGGCGCCCCGCAAGGGTGACCAGGAAGCTTGGGCGCCGAGGTTGGCGCAAGGTATGGAGACGCTGGTGCAACACGTGACCCAGGGTTTCAAGGCGATGCCGCCGCGTGGTTTGTGCATGGACTGCAGTGCCGAGGATTACCGAGCCATCATCCACTGGATGAGCGAGTGATCCCGGCCCATAACTCTTAACCCTTAGCCGTAGTTGGATTAGCTGATGAACAAATTACTCGTGAGTCTGCTGTTGACCTTGGGCATCACAGGTGTAGCCCATGCCGCAGGCGACGCTGCTGCCGGTCAGGCGAAAGCCGCAGTCTGTGGCGCATGCCACGGTCCTGATGGGAACAGCATGGCGCCAAACTTTCCCAAGCTGGCCGGCCAGGGGGAAAAGTACCTGGACAAGCAGCTGCACGATATCAAGTCCGGCAAGCGCCAAGTGCTGGAAATGACCGGCCTGTTGACCAACCTGAGCGATCAGGACCTGGCTGACATCGCCGCTTACTTCGCCATCCAGAAAGGCAGCGTCGGTGCCGCCGATCCCAAGGTCGTGGCCCGCGGCGAAGAGCTCTTCCGTGGTGGCAAGCTCGACCAGGGCATGCCTGCCTGCACCGGCTGCCACTCGCCAAATGGCGCGGGTAACGCAGCGGCCGGTTTCCCGCATCTGGGTGGCCAGCACGCGCAGTATGTGGCCAAGCAACTGACCGACTTCCGCGAAGGCAACCGTACCAACGACGGCGACACCATGGTCATGCGCAGCATCGCCGCCAAGTTGAGCAACAAAGACATCGAAGCGGTGTCCAGCTATATTCAGGGCCTGCACTAAGCCGGCTCGATCAAGTTGCCGAGGGTGTTGAGCCGCGGCAACGTTAATGATCGATTAATCTGACGGTGCAAGCATAAAGGGTGGCTCAGGCCGCCCTTTTTTATGGCGTCTGCCGCTACACTAGCGAACTCAAGCCCGCCATGATCTGTCTGAATTCAGGTCGCGCGAGGCGCCAAAATTGTCCAGGAGTAAAGCATGCGTAATCTGATTCTCAGCGCCGCTCTCGTCACCGCCAGCCTGTTTGGCGTGACCGCTCAAGCTGCCGAGCCGCTTGAAGCCGGTAAAACCTACGTCGAGCTGAGCAGCGCCGTTCCGGTTGCCGTGCCTGGCAAGATCGAGGTCGTAGAGCTGTTCTGGTATGGCTGCCCACACTGCTACGCCTTCGAGCCGACCATCAATCCCTGGGTTGAGAAACTCCCTGCCGACGTCAACTTCGTGCGCATTCCAGCCATGTTTGGTGGCATCTGGAACGTTCATGGCCAACTGTTCATCACCCTGGAAGCCATGGGCGTCGAGCACAAGGTTCACAAAGCCGTATTCGAAGCCATCCACAACGGCAAGAAGCTCGCCACTCCCGAGGAAATGGCCGAGTTCCTGGCCGCCGAAGGCGTCGACAAGGACAAGTTCCTGAGCACCTACAACTCCTTCGCCGTCAAAGGCAAGGTCGAGGACGCCAAGAAGAAGGCCCAGGCCTATCAGATCACCGGCGTACCGACCATGGTGGTCAACGGCAAGTACCGTTTCGACCTGGGCACCGCCGGTGGTCCTGAAGGCGCGCTGAGCGTGGCCGACCAGCTGATCGCCAAAGAGCGTGCAGCCAAGTAAGCGCCGCCGTCATGCCGCGCTGGGGCTCGGAACGCATCGTTGGCCTGCATGATCCGCAGGTCAACGAACACCATTTGGCGTCGACCGGCCTGCCAGCGGACAGTCGTCTGCGTTTGCTCAGTTTCAATATCCAGGTCGGTATCAGTACCGAGCGCTATCGCCATTACCTGACGCGTGGCTGGCAGCACCTGCTGCCTCACAACGGGCGTGCCGAAAACCTGCAGAAGATCGGCAACCTGCTGGGGGACTTCGACCTGGTAGCCCTGCAGGAAGCCGATGGCGGCAGCCTGCGTTCGGGCTACGTCAATCAAGTGGAGCACCTGGCTCAGCTGGGCGCCTTCCCCTACTGGTATCAACAGCTCAATCGCAACCTTGGACGCCTGGCGCAGCACAGCAACGGCGTGCTCAGCCGCTTGCGTCCCTGGGCCATTGAAGACCATCCGCTGCCCGGCCCCAAGGGACGCGGAGCGATCCTCCTGCGTTTTGGTGAAGGCCCCGAAGCGCTGGTGGTGGTGATGATGCACCTGGCATTGGGTGCCCGGGTCCGAACCCGGCAACTGGCGTATATCCGCGAGTTGATCGGCGGCTACAAACATCAGGTGCTGATGGGGGACATGAACACCCACGCCAGCGATCTGCTGGAGCACTCCCCTTTACGCGACCTCAGCCTGTTGGCGCCGCAACTGCAGGCGACCTTCCCCAGCTGGCGTCCGCAACGCTGCCTGGACCATATCCTGCTCAGCCCCAGCCTGACCCTGGAGCGAGTCGAAGTCCTGGCCCAACCCATATCCGATCACCTGCCGGTCGCGGTAGAGATTCGTCTGCCGGGTTCGCTCACGGCCGATGCATTGCCCGCGTTGAGTCCTGCACCTCGCGGAACCGATGAATGAGCGACGACGCCCAGCGCTGGAAAGAGAAGTACCTCAAAAGTATCGAACAGCAGGAAAAGCTTGAGCGCCGTTGGGCCGCTCGCTTGGACTTGCTGCGTCGCGGCCTGGTGCGCAGCACCCTGGCGGCGGAAGGCACCGACCGTGCGGTCGACCAGTGCATGAAGGAAATGCGCGAGGTGGTGCGCACCGACGACATGGATGCGGGGCTTGCGGCCCTGTTGCCGCGCCTGGAAAAGGCCGTGCTGGATTCCGAGCAACGGCGTGAAACCAGGATCGAACAGATGAGCAGCGCCTTGACGGCGCTGGTGACCCAATTGCAGTCCCTGCCCTTGCCCCGGGAAGTCAGCCGCCCGTTGAAGGCCTTCGCCAAGCAGTTGGATGGGCGGGTCGGCCAGGCGCGGGAGATTCCCCTGTTGCTGGGGGAGCTCAGCAGCCTTCAGGGCAAGGCCCTGAGCCAGCTGGAAACCCCGGCCGAGCCAGGTCGCCCGAGTCTGCTGCAGCGCCTGTTCGGGGGACGAGACGCCGGTGAAGCGCCCCAGGCCGAAACGGCCCCGCCCGCGGCGCCTGTTCCCGCTGCGAGCGTGCAATCCCCTCCTCCGGCCGAGGCAGTTGCAGAACCGGAGGCAGTGGCTCGCGAGCACTACCAGACCCCGACCACGGACTTGCCGGAAGTCGCCGCCATTCCTCCGGCACCCTTGGCCGTGGCCCCCGCCCCGGCCGAACCCGAGGCGCTCGTGCTTGCGGAGCCTGCATCCGACGCGCCGGCCAGGATTGAGGCCGAAGCTGTCGGCGCCTCGGCCGCGCCTTCGGTGGTGGCATTCGTGCCCCCTGTCCTGGCGCAGGAACAGCCGCAGGAGCCGGCGCCCCAGGTCGAGATGCAAGCGCCCGTTGCGCTCGAACTGGCAGATCAGGCTCCGGCATCCGTCGACGCCGCTCCGGTCGCGCTCGCCGAGTCGCCGGCAGAGGCTCCAAGCGAGCCTCAGAGCGAGCCGGCTGCGCCCAACCCCGATGAGTTGCTGCCTCTGCCTGCGGTTTCCCCGGCGGTGCTGCTCGACAGCCTGCCCTTGCCGCCGGTCATGGCCGAGGCCCTGGCCGCCATCGATCCGGAGCAGTCCGAGCACGATGTGCTCTACGCCCTGCCGGACTCCCCCGAGCCGTCCTATAGCTCGGTGGCCAAGCATATCGAGCACACCCTGCTGGGGCTGCTCGACGACCTGAGCCTGCCGGAGCGCCATCGACCCCAGGCGGAAGCCATGCGCGATCGTCTGCAGCATGGGTTGAACTGGTATGAATTGCTGCCGATCCTCGATGATCTGGCGGTACTGATGCTGGCGATCACCGACTCGGGCCAACACGAGTTCGAGGCCTACCTCAAACAGCTCAACGAGCGTCTGGAAGCCTTCCAGAGCAATCTGCAGGCGGCCAGCGACGGCCATGCCGACAGCAGCTCGGCGGCGCGGGCCATGGACTCGCAGATCCGCCAACAGGTCGATGGCCTGCAAAGCAGTGTGCAGGAAGCGGCGGACCTGGATGACCTCAAGCAGGTGCTGGAAAGTCATCTGGAAGGTCTGCTGGGCACCATGGATCAGCACCAGAAGCAGCGCGACGAGCGCGAGAAGGAAGTGGCCGCCCGCCTGCAAAGCCTGGCAGAACGTGTATCGAGCATGGAGCAGGAAGCCCAGGGCTACCGTGAACACCTCGAAGAACAGCGGCAGAAGGCGCTGATCGACCCCTTGACCGGCTTGCCCAACCGCGCGGCCTGGAGCGAGCGCCTGGAGCACGAGATCGGCCAATGGCAGCAACATGGCAACAGCCTGCTGCTGGCCATGCTCGACCTCGATCACTTCAAGCGGATCAACGACAACTACGGTCATCTGGCCGGGGACAAGGTGTTGAAGATCATCGCCAACGTGCTGCGCAAGCGTCTACGGGGCAGCGATTTCATCGCTCGCTTCGGTGGCGAGGAGTTCGTCCTGCTGCTGCCCAATACCCCCTGGCCGGTTGGTGCGCGAATCGTGGAAGCGCTGCGGGCGGCGATTGAGGCTTGCCCGTTTCATTTCAAGGGAGAGCGGGTGACCATCACCGTGTCCGTCGGCCTCAGTGCGTTCAAGCCCGGTGATCGCAGCGAACTGGTGATCAAACGAGCCGATCAGGCGCTGTATCGGGCCAAGGACGCCGGTCGCAACCGGGTGGAGGCAGGCTGAGGCGCAGGCCGATTCCTGTCTCAAGCCACGGTTTTTGCCCATGGTGGCGCGGGCAGTACGTTACACTGTTGCATTCTTTGTCTTCAGCGTATTGCCTTCTGCCATGAAACGCCTTGCTCTTGCCTTCTCGCTCCTGCTCCTGGCCGGCTGCGCCAGCGGTCCGCGTATCGACACCAGCCACCCCTCGGTGAATTACGATCAGCGGGCCCAGTTCATCATCGTTCACTACACCTCCGCGTCTCTGGAGCGTTCCCTGGCCCTGCTGACGCGCGGCCAGGTCAGCAGCCACTACCTGATCGGCGATGACAAGTCGGCCACCATCTACAAGCTGGTGGACGAGCAATACCGCGCCTGGCACGCCGGCGAAAGCCAGTGGCAGGGGCGTACCTGGCTCAACTCCAGCTCGATCGGCATTGAGATCGTCAACCCGGGCTTTCGCGATGGTCCCAACGGACGGCTCTGGTATCCCTACAGCGAAGCGCAGATCCAGAATCTGATCGTGCTGCTCAAAGACATCAGCAAGCGCAACAACATCTCCCCGCGTCACATCATCGGTCATAGCGACATCGCGCCGTCGCGCAAGCTCGATCCGGGACCGCTGTTCCCCTGGAAACGCCTGGCCGACGCCGGCCTCGGCCTGTGGCCCAATGCCCAGGCGGTGGCCCGTCAGCAGGCGTACTTCGCGGTGAGCCTGCCGAGCATCGGCTGGTTCCAGCAGCAACTGGCCCAGCTGGGCTACGCCACCCCGCAGACCGGCGAGCTGGATCAGGCCACCCGGCACGTGCTGGCGGCTTTCCAGATGCACTATCGCCCGAGCCGTTTCGATGGCATTCCGGATGCCGAAAGTGCTGCGATGCTCCAGGTCCTCAATCAGACAAAATAATGACGCCGCCGGACGGTCCGGGCCGATTACCCAATCAGTTGCTATAACTCATTGGTATCCCTCGGATCCTCCACGATGCCCGTCCCTCGTGAGCCCCTGCGCACCTGGTTCCATCGCCCCTGGTTGTTGGCGACGCTGGCGGCTGCGCTGAGCGCGGCGCTGCTGGTGCTCGGCAGTGCCGGGGTGGCCATGCATCAGGTCCAGCAACGGGAAAGCGAACAGATGAATGCCCAGGGCAAGCGCTTCCTGGAGCGTCTGGAACAACTGTTCGGGCAACTGCGTGAAGGACTGGACGAGCTCGAAGCCCAGCCGCTGCGCGAGTGCAGCGCCGAGCTGATCAGCGCCCTGCAGCAGGTCAGCTTCAACTACCGCTTCATTTATGAAGCGGCCTACATGGACGCCACCCAGAGCTGCTCCAACTCGCCGCGCCAGAGCCTGATGCCCTCGCTCAGGGCTCCGGATATCCGCGGGCCGACCTACAGCTACTGGCTCAACACCTCTGCCCAGCCCAATGAAAACCTGGCCGCGCTAATGCTGGGCCGGGGCGATTTTCGCGTGGCCACTTCCCGCGGGCACCTGACCGATGTGGTGGACCTGCCGGCCGGTGGCAGCCTGATGGTGGTGGTGGAGCATGGTGCCCGGGCGATTCCGGTACTGGGCCAGGCCCGTGCCTGGCCGCCGGTGGAACCTTGGCGCGCCGGTCGCGACGGGCCGCTGCAGGTGACCCCGGACCTGCTGATCTATCGCATGCCGACCCAGAATCCCGAGTACCAGTTGGTGCTGATCACGCCCCGGGCCAGCATGCAGGCGGAAATGCTCGATGGCTGGTGGTGGCTGTTGCCGATCAGCCTGTTGCTGGCGCTGTGTATCGGCGGGCTGGTGTATCAGCTGGCGCGTCAGCGCCAATCCCTCGGGGCGGAGCTGCAAGGCGCTCTGCGCCGTGGCGAGTTGCAGGTGCTGTACCAGCCGATCTTCGACCTCAGCAGCCGGGTCTGCGTCGGGGCCGAAGCCTTGCTGCGCTGGCGCCGTCCGGATGGCACCCTGACCAGCCCCGACCTGTTCATTCCGCTGGCGGAAAACACCGGGCAGATCCGCCAGATCACCGACTTTGTCCTGCAGCGCCTGCTGGAACAACTGGGGCACGTGCTGCGGGCCAATCCGCAGTTGTACATCTCGGTCAACCTGGCGGCCTGTGATGTCATGGTGCCGCGCATCGGCCAGGTCATGGCGCGGCTCCTGGCCTTGCACAAGGTGGCCGCGCGGCAGATCGCCTTCGAGGTCACCGAGCGTGGCCTGATCGATGTGGTGGTGGCGCGGGACAACCTGCAGGCGCTACGGGACGTGGGGCATCAAGTGCTGATCGATGATTTCGGCACCGGCTACTGCAGCCTGGCCTACCTGCAAAGCCTGCCGGTGGATTGCCTGAAGATCGACAAGGCGTTCATCGACGCCCTGGGGCATGACGCCGCCAGCAGTGGCGTGGCGCCCCACATCATCCGCATGGCCCATGCCCTGAAGCTCAAGGTGATCGCCGAGGGCATCGAGTTCGAAGACCAGGCATCGCTGCTCAACAGCGAAGGCGTGAGCTACGGTCAGGGCTGGCTGTTCGCCCACGCCCTGAGCGCGTTGCAGTTCACCGAGCTGATTACCCGGGGGCGGCGCCTGGTGCCCCGGCGCCTGGACGACGAAGCCTGATGCCCTACAGGGGCAAGGCCAGGTAGAACTGGGTGCCTTGTCCGGGCCTTGAGTAGACCCCCATGCGGCCGCCGTGGAGCTGGACGATTTCCTTGCACAGCGCCAGCCCGAGCCCGGCGCCGCCTTTCTTGCGCCCGACCTGGACGAAAGGCTCGAAGATCCGTCCCTGCTGGCCGTAGGCAATGCCCTCGCCGTTGTCCTCGACGCTGATGATGACCCGCTCGCCATGGCGCCGGGCCTGCAGGCGGATCTGGCCGCCGCTGGCGGTATGGCGCAAGGCATTGTCGATCAGGTTGTCCAGGACCCGTTCCAGCTGCGGCCGGTCGGCGTGCAGGCGCGGCAGCGGCGCCTGGAGGTCCAGCAGCAGGTCGATGTCCTGGCGCTGTGCCTGTTCGCGAAAGCGCTCCAGAGCCTGCTCCAGCAGCTCTTCAAGGGAACAGGGAGCGAGGGTGAGCTTCTGCAGGCCGTTCTGATAGCGCGAGAAGTTCAGCAGATCATTGATCAACTGCATCAGGCGCTGCATTTCTTCGTTGACCGTATTGAGCAGGTCGGTTTCCCGGGACTCTTCGGCAAAGTGCAGGCGTTCCTGGAGCAGGCCGAACGCCATGTGCATGCCGGTGACCGGGGTGCGCAGCTCGTGAGAGGCGCGCAGCACGAATTCACTGCGCACCCGCTCGAAGGCACGCTGTTCGGTGACGTCGTGGAGCACCATCACCGCCCCGAGAATATGACCCTGGGTGTGGCTCACCGGGGTCAGGCTGTAGGTCAGCAGACGGGACTCGCCGTCGACCTCCACATCCAGGTCTTCCGGGGCCCGCTCCAGGGTGCCGCCGCGCAGCACCAACTGCAGCTGTTCATCCAGCTCCGGGCGTTGCAGGGCGCTGCCCAGGCCTTGGCCGAGGCGCTCCTGATCCCAGCCCAACTGGCGCTGGGCCACCGGATTGAGGTGCTCCAGGCGGCCTTGGCGGTCGATCATCAGCAGACCGTCGTCGATGCTGTCGAGCACCGCCTGCAGGCGCTGCTGGCCGGCCAGCAGTTCGTCGACATTGGTTGCCTGATGCTGGCGCAGGGCCTCGGCCATGATGCCGAAGCGCCGGGTCAGCAGGTTCATTTCCGCGGCCGCGGAGATGGGCAGGGTGACGTCGAAATTGCCTTGGCCAATCTTGTCCGCGGCCTTGGCCAGGGCCTCGATGGGGCCGCCAAAACGCCGGGCGATGGCATGGGCGGTGATAAAGCCGATGATCAGCACCGCCAGGGCCACCAGGCCCAGCAGGCCGGCCACCAGCAGGGCGCGGTCACGGGCCTGGCGTTCCACCTGGCTGATGTTGTCCAGGGCACTCTTGTGTTCGTTGATCAGGCCGTTGCGCAAGGCATTGAAGCGCTCGGTCAGCGCTTGGTTGTCGCTGATTCCGGGGGCGCCGCTGATGCGTTCGAAGGCCTGGAAGAAACTCAGGTAGTCATCGCGGGCCTGCTGAAAGTGCTGGCTGCCCTGGTTCTGCTGTTCCTGGGCGATGCCCTGGTCGAGCAATGCCAGGTAGTGCTCCCGGGAGGTTTCCAGGGCGGCACGGTCGGGCTCCTTGCTGAGCATGATGATCAACTGGTCGCCCAGGGTCTGGCGCAGCTTGAGCCCCAGGTCCAGGGTGATGAAGTTGTTGCGGATCAGCGACTCCTGGGTATTGGCCATCTGCATCACGCTGACCAGCCCGAGCACCAGCCCCAGCAGGGCGACGGTGATCAGGGCCGAGATGCTCAGAAACAGCCGGGTTCGCAGTTTCATCGCTAACTTCATGGGGGAGCGCTCACAGGTTGTACTGTTTGCGTTTGCGGTACAGGGTCGAGGCGTCGATGCCCAGGGTCTTGGCCGCTTGGTCCAGGGTGTCGCTGGTGGCCAGGACCGCGCCGATATGGGCCTTTTCCAGCTCGTCCAGGCTCAGCGCTGCACCGATCCGCGGGGCATTGTTGGTGGGTTGTTCGGCCATGCCCAGGTGGATGATCTCCACCCGTTCCTGGGGACAGATGATGCTCGCCCGTTCCACCACGTTGCGCAGCTCGCGGATGTTGCCCGGCCAGCGATAGTTGAGCAGGGCTTCCCGGGCCTCGTCGCAAAAGCCCCGGGCCGGTCGCGAATACTCCTTGACGAAGCGTGCGAGGAAGCGATCGGCCAGGGTCAGGATGTCTTCGCTGCGTTCGCGCAGGGGCGGCAGGTGCAGGGTGATCACGTTCAGGCGGTACAGCAGGTCTTCGCGAAAGCGCCCGTCGCGCACCATGTCCTCCAGGTTGAGGTTGGTGGCGGCAAGAATCCGCACATCGGCCCGGCGGGTCACCGGGTCACCGACGCGTTCGTATTCCTTGTCCTGGATGAAGCGCAGCAGCTTGGGCTGCAGGGTCAGGGGAAAGTCGCCGATCTCATCGAGGAACAGGGTGCCGCCGTCGGCCTGATTGACCCGGCCCAGGGTGCTTTCGCTGGCCCCGGTGAACGCCCCGCGGCTGTGGCCGAACAGCTCGCTTTCCATCAGTTCGGCGGTCAGGGACGGGCAGTTGATGGTCACGCAGGACTTCTTCGCCCGCTTGCTCCAGCCGTGGATGGCCCGTGCCAGCTCGCCCTTGCCGGTGCCCGATTCACCGAGAATCAGAATGTTGGCGTCGGTGCCGGCCACCTGGCGCGCGGTTTCCAGCACCACTTTCATGGCCGGGCTGTGGGAGTCCAGGCCGTCCTTGGGCTTGCGTACTTCACCTTCCAGGGCTTCCAGACGCGCCGAGAGCTGGCGCACTTCCAGTTGCTTGGCGGTGGCCAGGCGCAGTTGATCGGGGCTGCAGGGCTTGACCAGGTAATCGGCGGCACCGGCCTGGATCGCATCCACCGCGGTATCCACGGCGGAGTGGGCGGTGACGATCACCACCCGCATCCAGGGCGCCTGGGTGCGCATCTGCGCCAGCACGTCCAGGCCGTTGTCTTCGCCCAGGCGCAGGTCGAGGAAGCACAGGTCGAACACCTGGCGTTGCAGCAGTGCATCGGCCTGGGCTGCGCTGTTGGCGGTGGCCACGGTGTAGCCCTCGTCTTCCAGGCAGTAACGGAAGGTGCGAAGGATTGCGGATTCGTCATCCACCAGAAGGATGCGGCCTTGATTCTCCGGCGCTGACTCCATTTCGCAGGCTCCTTTATGAATGATCTTATTTAGTCCCGGATAAATCGGGCAAGTTGCAAGGTTGATTCTGATCCATTCCACGGCATGCAGGTTAGATATCTCCGGCCGAAATGGCTAACCGACTGAAACTCAATGGCTTTTACAGCTGCTGGGCATGGGCCGGGTCTGTATCAGGCCGTCCGCCGCTCGGCAAAGTTCCCCCTCATATCAAAAAGCCCTCCAGGCGGTCCGCGCCGATCGTGCATTTCGCACGGTCGGCCAGCGTGCATCGTGCAGGATGCGTGTGGGGTGGTACTTTTGAATGGCATTAAGTTGTTGATTTTATTGATATTTATTCCTTGGCGAAAGCTGGCATGCAGACTGCAATAACCCTCCTATCAGCGAAGCACGAGCCATGGCTTCCATAACAACATCGCCACCAGTGTGGGAGGAGTTTCAGGATGAATCGCCAACGTCTTGCCCAATTGCGTATTGCGCCACTGCACCTTCAGCAAGGTCTGTTCGCCAGTCTGGCGTTGCTGGTCACTCTGATCGCCGGGCAACAGTACCAGCGCTGGCAGGACAGTCAGGCGCCCGCCCCGCGGGTGCCGGCCCATCACTTCACCCAGACCCATTTCAGCTCGGTGAGCAGCCAGCTCAACGATGCGACACCCGTGCAACTGATGGCCGTCGATCAGGCGCAGCCGGCGCTTGAGGCGCCACGTCAGGAACGCTGGGTGTTCTAGGCACCAAGGGTCGGCCCGCCTTAGGCGGCGTCCGGCGGCTCCACCGGCACCATCACTAATAGAAGAGTAAGGAGAATCATCATGCTGAGCTGGGCAATCACATTCCTGATCATTGCCATTGTCGCTGCGGTACTGGGCTTCGGTGGTATCGCGGGCACCGCCACGGGTATCGCCAAGATTCTCTTTGTGGTGTTCCTGGTGATGTTCATCGCTTCGTTCTTCTTTGGCCGTCGTGGCCGAGGCTGACCATGAGCCCCTCGTTGAAGACCTTGGCCGCCGCGCTGTTGCTGGGCGCCAGCGCCCTGGCGGTGGCCGCCAATGATGGCCAGGCCCGTGCCAACCAGCTGCTGGGTTCCGATCCGCAGTTTCGTGAAACCTGGCAGAAGGTCGTGCAAAAAGAGGAGCGTCTGCCCGAATGGGTGATGAACCTGTCGGGCGATGCGCCGCAACAGATGAATGCAGTGACCGAAGGGGGCGACCAGTACCTGGTCGGACCGCTGTGTGAAACCGCGCAGAGCTGTCAGAACCAGCGGCTGGTCGTCGCCTTCAGCTTCAACAAGAAGCATGCCTACGCCCTGTGGGTCGAAGTGCCGGCCGGCTTGCCCGCGGACAAGTCGCCGACGCGGCATGCCAGTTACCGTTTCCTCGGTAAGCCGGACGACGGCATGCAGGCTTTGCTGCAAGAGCAATTGCGCAAAGATCCGAACTGGTACTGAGTCCGGTATTGCCGATATTGCATAACAGATAGGCGAAAGGGCCTCCCAGGCGCTTTCGACTTTGCACCGCCCGAGGAAGGCGCGTGCATGACCAAGGGGCCGGGATGTTCTGATGCTTGCATGATCGGAGTGACCTAGGGGTACAGGGAGTGCCTCCGCAAGGGCCGGGTCAGGAAAGAGCGGCGGCGCAAGCTCCCAAGTCGTCATCGACTTGAAGAGCTTGCGGCGTGCTTGAATGAGCAAAGTCCTGTTCTAGAGCTGTTGCTATATCTGCGCCGAAGCGTATCCCGAAAAAAATCTTCCTTTGACCCCGATCAAACGTTTCCGGGTGTTTCTCTGCGACCGTATATCGAGAAACTTTGCGGAATAATCGCAGCGTTTCCAGGCGACCGAATCAGAACATTCCCATGTTTTTTACGACCTTTTCCTGACCTCTCCGACATGCCTGCACGCCGCCTGAAATGGCCGTTTCACGGCATTTATGCCTGCCGAAATGTCGTATTCGAACCGGTTGGGACGTTCGTTTTATTTGGAAAAACTCATGCCGATTCGGCATAGGGTAGGCGTTTACGGCATTAGACGTTCCCCCCTTGCATCGGAATAGTTGCGCCTTTTTTCGCCCGCACAGAGCTGTAAATGCTCGCTCGGGATGACCTTATACGGGGGCCGATGCACAAACTTTTCCGCCATTGAGCGTTCCAGTTCGCGCATCAGCCCGAGTCCAACTGAAGTAAGGGTAATGATATGAAGAAGGCAAAATTAAGCCTCGCCTGGCAGATCCTCATCGGTCTGGTCCTTGGGATTGCGATTGGCGCGCTACTCAATCATTTCAGTGCTGAAAAAGCCTGGTGGGTCAGCAACGTCCTGCAACCTGCGGGCGATATCTTTATCCGCTTGATCAAGATGATCGTGATCCCGATCGTCATCTCCTCCCTGATCGTCGGCATTGCCGGGGTCGGCGACGCCAAGAAACTTGGCCGCATCGGTCTGAAGACCATCATCTACTTCGAAATCGTCACCACCATCGCCATCGTCGTCGGCCTGCTGCTGGCCAACCTGTTCCATCCGGGCGCAGGCATCGACATGAGCACCCTGGGCACCGTGGACATCTCCAAGTACCAGGCCACCGCCGCCGAAGTGCAGCATGAACATGCGTTCATCGAGACCATCCTCAACCTGATTCCGTCGAACATCTTCGCGGCCATGGCCCGCGGCGAGATGCTGCCGATCATTTTCTTCTCGGTGCTGTTCGGCCTGGGCCTGTCGAGCCTGCAGTCCGATCTGCGCGAGCCGCTGGTGAAGATGTTCCAGGGCGTCTCCGAGAGCATGTTCAAAGTCACCCACATGATCATGAACTACGCCCCCATCGGCGTATTCGCGCTGATTTCGGTGACCGTCGCCAACTTCGGCTTCGCTTCCCTGCTGCCGTTGGCCAAGCTGGTGATCCTGGTCTACGTGGCCATCGCCTTCTTCGCCTTCGTGATCCTCGGCCTGATCGCCCGCCTGTTCGGCTTCTCGGTGCTCAAGCTGATGCGCATCTTCAAGGATGAGCTGGTGCTCGCCTACTCCACCGCCAGCTCGGAAACCGTGCTGCCGCGGGTCATCGAGAAGATGGAAGCCTACGGCGCACCGAAAGCCATCTGCAGCTTCGTGGTGCCGACCGGCTACTCCTTCAACCTCGACGGTTCGACCCTGTACCAGAGCATCGCGGCCATCTTCATCGCCCAGCTGTACGGCATCGACCTGTCCATCAGCCAGCAATTGCTGCTGGTGCTGACCCTGATGGTCACCTCCAAAGGCATTGCCGGGGTTCCGGGCGTGTCCTTCGTGGTGCTGCTGGCCACCCTGGGCAGCGTGGGCATTCCGCTGGAAGGCCTGGCCTTCATCGCCGGTGTCGACCGTGTGATGGACATGGCGCGTACCGCCCTGAACGTGATCGGCAACGCCCTGGCGGTACTGGTCATCGCTCGTTGGGAAGGCATGTACGACGACGCCAAGGGCCAGCGCTACTGGAACTCCCTGCCGCACTGGCGCAGCAAAGAGAAGCTGCCTGCCGGCGAAATCACCAAGGGCTAAGCGCCTACTGCGTAGGAGCTGGCTTGCCAGCGAAGAGCCCCCAAGCCCTGCACATGCCTGAGGCTCGCCTTCGCCGGCAAGCCGGCTCCTACAGATGACAGACCCCGGTTAATCCGGGGTTTGTCGTTTCTGCCCGCCCCGCTATCATTCGCCGCATCTTTCGAGGGGTATGACCGATGCTCAATGGCCTGTGGCTTGGCTTCTTTGTCGTGGCGACCGTGTCGGCCATGGCCCAGTGGCTGGTGGGCGGCAATGCCGGGATTTTCGCCGCCATGGTGGAAAGCATCTTCGCCATGGCCAAGCTGTCGGTGGAGGTGATGGTGCTGCTGTTCGGCACCCTGACCCTGTGGCTGGGCTTTCTGCGGATCGCCGAGAAGGCCGGCATCGTCGAATGGCTGGCCAAGGTCCTGGGTCCGCTGTTCAAGCGCCTGATGCCGGAGGTGCCGCCCGGCCACCCGGCCCTGGGCCTGATCACCCTGAACTTCGCCGCCAACGGCCTGGGCCTGGACAACGCCGCCACGCCCATCGGCCTCAAGGCCATGCGTGCCTTGCAGGAGCTCAATCCCAGCGCCACCACCGCCAGCAATGCGCAGATCCTGTTCCTGGTGCTCAACGCCTCGTCCCTGACCCTGCTGCCGGTGACCATCTTCATGTACCGCGCCCAGCAAGGCGCGGCGGACCCGACCCTGGTGTTCCTGCCGATCCTCCTGGCTACCAGTGCCTCGACCCTGGTGGGCCTGCTGTCGGTGGCGGTGATGCAGCGCCTGCGTCTGTGGGACCCGGTGGTGCTGGCCTACCTGATCCCCGGGGCCCTGGCCCTGGGCGCCTTCATGGCCTTGCTGGCGACCCTCTCGGCCACGGCCCTGGCGTCGCTGTCGTCGATCCTCGGCAACCTCACGCTGTTTGGGCTGATCATGCTGTTCCTGGTGATTGGCGCGCTGCGCAAGGTCAAGGTCTACGAGGCCTTTGTCGAAGGCGCCAAGGAAGGCTTCGAGGTGGCCAAGAACCTCTTGCCGTACCTGGTGGCGATGCTCTGCGCCATCGGCGTGCTGCGGGCTTCCGGGGCCCTGGATTTCGGCCTCGACGGCATTCGCCACCTGGTGGCCTGGGCCGGTTGGGACACGCGCTTCGTCGATGCCCTGCCCACCGCCATGGTCAAGCCGTTCTCCGGCAGTGCCGCCCGGGCCATGCTGATCGAAACCATGAAGACCCAGGGCGTGGACAGCTTCCCGGCCCTGGTGGCGGCGACCATCCAGGGCAGCACCGAAACCACCTTCTATGTGCTGGCGGTCTACTTCGGCGCGGTGGGCATCCAGCGGGTGCGGCACGCCGTGGGCTGTGCCTTGCTGGCGGAGTTCGCCGGCGTGGTGGCGGCGATTGCGGTTTGCTACTGGTTCTTTGGCTGAGTTGACCGAGTCTTCGCCAGCAAGCCGGCTCCTACACCACCCGTAGGAGCCGGCTTGCCGGCGAATGGGCGCTCAATGCTTGAGCGCCCGATTGCCCTGCCCCACCGCCCAATCCACCACCTGGCGGGTCAGCGCATCGCCGGCCTGGCCAAATCCCGTCACCACCGCCGGCACCGCGGTTTCAGTCAGCGGCTGGTGCACTTCAAAACGTCGACTGGCGAGGATCTTCTGGTCATTGCCACGTATCAGCCGCGCATCCAGGCGGATCACCACCTGGGCGGCGCTGCCCTGGTATTCGGTCTGGAAGGCTTGCAGGTCGCCGCCCAGGGCCAGGTCGGTCTGCAGGTTGCTGTCATCGGTACTCAACAGCTGCACCCGGCCATCGCGCTGGAAGCCGTCCAGCAGACGGTTGCGCAGCAGGATCGGCGCCGGGTCGCTCCAGCGCGAAGCCTTGTAGCTGCTGATCAGATTGCCCTGGGGAATCACCGCGATCCGCGCGCTGTTCAGCGCATCGCTGGCCTGGGGCTTGAGCAGCTGCAAGGACCACGGCAGGGCCTGGCTCGGGGCCGTGGCGCCAGCCTGGCTCACCGGTAGCCGATAGATGTCCAGCGGCTCGCCCTTGGGCAGGATCGAGCAGGCGCTGGTCAGGGCCAGTACGGCACTCAGGGCCAGGGGGGCAAACAGGCGATCGGCACGCTTCATGGCGTGAACTCCTTGTTCTTCTCGTTACCCAGCAAGTAACCGCCGGGGTTGGCTTCCAGGCGGCGGGTGATGCTTCGCAGCGAGCCCAGGGTCTCGCGCAGTTCGCGTACCGCTGGCGCCAGGCCGTTGAGGCCCTGCATGCCGTTGTTCAGCGAGTCCTGATTGTTGCTCAGCAAGGTGTTCAGGGTGGCGCTGCTCTGCTCCAGGTTGCGCATGGCCTGTGCGGCGCTGCCAACCATCTGTTTGCCCTGGTCGCTGAGCAGGCCGTTGGCGTTGCGCATCAGCGCGGTGGTCTGTTCCAGCATGGCGCTGGTCTGCTTGCTGATGGTGCCCAGCTGCTGCATCAGCTGGCGCAGGTCATCACGTTGGCCGGCGATGCTCGCCGAGGTTTTCTGCAGGTTGTCCAGGGTGCTGCTGACCCGTTCCACGTTGTCCGGGGAGAACATGCGGTTGGCGTTGTGCAGCAGCAGGTTGACCCCGGTCATCAGGTCGTTGCTGTTGTTCAGCAGGCGGGCAATGGGCGATGGCGAGGCGATGATGGTCGGCAGGTGGCCGTCCTTGCCCTTGAGGGGCGGGCTTTGCGGCGTGCCGCCGCTGAGCTGGATGATCGAGGTGCCGGTGATGCCGGTCAGGGCCAGCTTGGCCTGGGTGTCTTCCTTGATCGGGGTTTCACTGCCCAGGCGGATCTGCGCCAGCACCCGGCGCGGGTCCTTGGGGTCCAGGCGCAGGTTGACCACATCGCCGACCTTGATCCCGCTGTATTGCACGGCACTGCCCTTGGACAGGCCGCTGACCGCCTCGTTGAAGACGATCTCGTAGTCCTGGAAGGCGCTGTCGACGCTGGACTTGGCCAGCCACAGGCCGAACAGCAGGGCGCCGGCCACCACGATCACGGTGAACAGGCCGATCAGTACATGATGGGCTCGGGTTTCCATGTCATCCCTCGTTGGTCTGTGTAGCGGCCTGGTAGGCCGCGCGGCCGCGAGGGCCATGGAAGTACTGGTGGATCCACTCGTCCGGGGTTTCGGCGACCACGTCGATGGCGTCCGCCACCAGCACTTTTTTCTGCGCCAGCACCGCCACCCGGTCGGTGATGGTGTAGAGCGTGTCCAGGTCGTGGGTGACCAGGAACACGCTCAGGCCCAGGGCATCGCGCAGGGTCAGGATCAACTGGTCGAAGGCGGCGGCCCCCACCGGGTCGAGGCCGGCGGTGGGTTCGTCGAGAAACAGGATGTCCGGGTCCAGAGCCAGGGCGCGGGCCAGGGCCGCACGCTTGATCATGCCGCCGGACAGCGAGGCCGGGTATTTGTCCGCCGCCGACAGTGGCAGCCCGGCCAGTGCCAGCTTGACCGCCGCCAGGTGCTCGGCGTCGGCGCGAGACAGCCCGGCATGTTCGATCAGTGGCAGGGCGACGTTCTCGGTCACTGTCAGCGAGGTGAACAGCGCGCCCTTCTGGAACAGCACGCCAAAGCGCCGTTCGATCAACGAGCGTTGTTGTTCCGGCAGGCTCGGCAGGTCCTGGCCAAACACCCGTACCGAACCTTCGCTGGGCTGGCGCAGGCCGACGATGCTGCGCAGCAGCACCGACTTGCCGCTGCCCGAGCCGCCGACCACGCCAAGAATCTCGCCCTTGTACACGTCCAGGTCGAGGTTCTCGTGCACGCTCTGCTTGCCGAAGCGATTGCACAGGCCCCGGACCTCGATCACTGCCTCGGCAGGTGCCCGCGGTGCCCGGCTCACCAGCCCATCTCCATGAAGAACAGCGCGGCCACGGCGTCGATGACGATCACCACGAAGATCGACTGCACCACGCTGGAGGTGGTGTGGGCCCCCACCGACTCGGCGCTGCCGCTGACCTTGAAACCCTCCAGGCAACCGATGGCGGCGATCAGTAAGGCGAAGATCGGCGCTTTCACCAGGCCCAGCAGGAAGTGCTTAACACCGATGTCCGAATGCAGCAGGGAAAGGAACATCGCCGGCGAGATATCCAGGGACAGGGCACAGACCACGGCGCCGCCTATGATTCCCGAGAGCATCGCCAGGAAGGTCAGCATCGGCAGCGCCACCAGCAATGCCAGGACCCGGGGCAGTACCAGCAGCTCCATCGGGTCCAGGCCCAGGGTACGGATCGCATCGATCTCTTCGTTGGCCTTCATCGAGCCGATCTGTGCGGTGAAGGCGCTGGCGGTGCGTCCGGCCATGAGAATCGCGGTGAGCAGGACGCCGAACTCCCGTAGAAAGGAAAACGCCACCAGGTCCACGGTGAAGATGCTGGCGCCGAAATTGGCCAGCACCGTGGCCCCGAGAAAGGCCACCACAGCGCCCACCAGGAAGGTCAGCAAGGCGACGATGGGGGCGGCGTCGAGGCCGGTCTGTTCGATATGCGCCACCACCGGGGTGATGCGCCAGCGTTTGGGGCGCAGCAGGCCGCGGGCCAGGGTTTCGAGAATCAGGCCGATGAAGCCGAGGGCTTTCAGGGTGTCCTGCCAGACGGTGTAGACCGCGCTGCCGATGCGCGAGAGCAATTGCACGCTGACGGAAATCTCCGGCTCCCTGACCGGCACACAGAAATCGTTGAGCGAGCTATAGACCGTGTGCAGCAGCGCGCGGTCGGCGCTGGACAGGGTGCAGCCCGGGTGTTCGGCGGACTGGCCCAGGCGCTCGGCGCCCAGCAGCTCCACCAGCAGCGAGGCGCCGGCGGTGTCCAGGGCTCCCAGGCCGTTGAGGTCGATGTGGGTGCTGCTGTCGTAGTGGCCGTCGAGGCTCTGGCAGAGACGCTTGAGGTCGCTGTAGTGGGCCAGCGTCCAGTCGCCGCCGATGCGCAGTTGCGCCGGAGAGTGGGCGTTGTCCAGTTGAGCGGTGCCGGGCGTCATGCGGGTATTCATAAGCTCCGAGCTTGCGTGGCGATTGCGCAGTGCTACGTAATAGCACGATCGCCGTTACTTTGCCTCGCCGCTCTTGGCCGCATCTTGATCTGGATCGGTGATCTCGAAACGCAGCACGCCGATCACCTGCCCGTCCTCGGTGATGACCCGCACCTGCCAGTTGCCCGCCGGGTTGGCCGGGAAATTCTGCTTGTGGGACCAGGCGCGGTAGCCCTCCTTGCGCCCGCCGTGGATATCCAGGGCGATGCGGTCCACTTCGTTGCCGTTGAACTGCCAGACGTGATAGATGCGCTCGTCCAGGCCCCGGGGAGCGTTGATCGCGGTGTAGGCGTACAAGCCGTCGCTGCGCACCTGGCGGCTGCTGACCTGTTCCAGGCTGTCTCCCGGCGTGCGGTCCTGAAGCTGGGTGCTGATGGCGTCCTCGGTCAGCCACAGGGTGGCCGGCGGCACCCAGGAGCGCAGCAGCCAGCCGGTGCTGCCGATGGCCAGGGTGATGCACAGCACCGCCAGGGCACTGCGCAGGCTGCGGATCGGCAGGATCGACGCCAGGCTGGGGAAGGACAGGAGCATGGCGATGCCCAGGGCCAGCTTGAAGCTCTGGGCCGTGGTCAGGTGCAGGATCAACGGCAGCGCGGTGAGCAGTGCGGCGAACAGCGTCAGGGTGTGCAGGGCGAGGAACAGCCAGCGCCGCGGGGCCAGCCATTTGTAGTACAGCGGGTCGGTGATGGAGATCAGTGCTGCCGCCCCCAGCAAGCCGGTGAACACCAGTTGGCCGCTGTTCCAGCTGGTGGTGATGAAGAAGAACGGCAGGACGAAGAACAGGCTTTCCTGATGGATCATCTGCGTGGCGTAACGCAGCAGCGGCTGGGGGATCTCGCGCTTGAAGACCTTGGTGAACAGTTGGGTCAGGCTGTTTTCCAGCATCAGCCAGAGCCAGCTCACCAGCAGGATCACGGCGATCCACGAGGCCAGGCTCTGCTGTCGGTCCACCAGGATGAAGCTGCCGACTCCGGAGATGAAACCGCCGAGCGCAATGACCCCCGGGTAGCGCTTGATCAGTTCCAGAACGCGCTGAATATAGAGGGTCAGGTTAGGCATCGGGCGGGGTCACAGTCTGGGCAGGGAAAAACCGCGACAGGATACCGTTGGCCGCTGCCCGTGGCGAGGGAGCTTGCCCGGGCTGGAGCCTGCAACGCGGCCCGGCCCCGCCGTCGGATGCAAGCTGCGGGGCCAATGCCTGTGCTCCTGCTACAGCCGACTTGCGGGGCGCCGACGGTGCCACAGGCAGGCGCCGAGGCTGGCGCAGAGGATCAGGCCCAGCAGGCCGGCGCCCAGCCACAGCAGTTGTTCATCGCCCAGCAGCGGCTTTTCGATGCGCAGGTAGCCCGGCTGTTGCAGCAGTTGCTTCAGGGCCCGATTGGCCTGGTCCAGGCTGACTGCTCGCAGGCGCTTGGCCGGGTCGCTGAAACGGCCGTTGTCGAAGTCTCCCAGGGCGCTCCAGTAGTAGTCCGCCAGGGCGCTGTTGCCTTGCACTGCCCAGGCCTGGCGGTCGATGGCGGCCTGTTTCAGGCGTTCGAAGGTGGCCGGGTCGAGGCCGTCCTTGAGCAGGCTCGCCTTGAGCTGTTCGACCACGTTCCGGGCCTGGGGCAGCGCATCACGCTCCAGGTCGGCGTTGAGGCTGAGAAACCCTACCCCACCGAAGACTTCCCGATCGCTCCAGGGGCCGTAGGACAGTTCGTGCTCCAGGCGCAGCTGACGGTACAGCGCCCAGTCCAGGTAGTCCTTGAGCAGGTCGAACGTCTCGTCGTGTTGCTGTTCCAGCAGGGGTTCGGGAAACAGCCAGTGCAGCTGTGCGCTCTGCCCGACCCAGCCATGGATCAGGTCGCGCTCGGCGGCGGCCGTGCCCTGGATCTGCGGCAAATCGGGGTGCTCGCTGGGCTCCACCGGAACCAGGGCACCGTAGGTGCGCTGCAGATAGGCCGGCAGCAGGCGGTCGAGTTCGCCGACCACGATCAGGGTCATGTTGTTGGGGGCGTACCAGTCCCGGCGCACCTGCTCCAGGCGGGCCAGGGTCAGGTGCCCGACCTCGGCGCGCTCGGCACATTTGAGCCCCAGCTCCACCGCCAGCTGGTTGCCGGCCTTGTGGCCCAGGTCCTGGCGGTCGAGCCAGCGCTGCAGGTGCGAGTAATGGCCACCGTCTTCGCGCTCCACCACCTGTTTGGCGGCGGCCACGGCGTTGTCGTCAAGGCGGGTGCGGGTCAGCAGTGACAGCAGCAGGTCGAGGACCTTGCGCTGGTTTCTCGCCGGGGCCTCGATGACGAAAGTGGTGTCGGCATTGCTGGTGTAGGCATTCCATTCGCCGCCCAGGGCTTGCATGCGCTCTTCCAGGCCGCCTTCGCCGCTGGCGTCGATGCCGCTGAACAGCAGGTGTTCCAGCAGGTGCGGCAGTTCCTTGTCGGCACAGGCGAAATCGTCCAGGCCGACCCCCACCACCAGGCGGATCGCCACGTGGCCGCGTTCGCTACCGGGCTTGAGCAGCAGCTGCAGGCCGTTGGGCAGGGTGTAGCCTTCGACCTGGAAACGATCCAGGGCCCAACCTTGTGCGCTGCCCAGCAGCAGGCAGGCGAATAACAGACAACGCATAACAAGCTTCCTTACGGCGTGCGTAAGTTTTAGAGACTGCATGTAACTCTGGACGTTCAGGGTGAATGGGTGATGTCAGCCATGTCTTCGACTTGCAGGGCTCCGGTGTCCGAGGTTTCCAGGACCACGTAGGCGCTGCTGCAGAACAGCGAGTTGAGACGCTTCATGTCGGCGATCAGTTCCAGGTGCAGGGAGCTGGTTTCGATGCTTTGCACGATCTTGCGCTGCAGGCGGCTGACGTGGGCGTGGGCCAGGCGCCGTTCCTGGGCGCGGAAGCGGCGCTTCTCCCGCAGCAGTTGCCGGGCGCTTTCCGGGTCGGCGCTGAGGAACACCGAAAGTCCCAGGCGCAGGTTGGCGATCAGCTGGCCATGCAGGCCGGTCAGTTCTTCCAGGCCGACGTCGGAGAAGGATCGGCGTTGCGAGGTCTTTTGCTGCTGGACCTTGCGCAGCATGCGTTCGATCAGGTCGCTGGCCAGCTTGAGGTTGATCGCCAGTTCGATGATTTCCGCCCAGCGTCGGCTGTCCTGCTCGCTGAGGTCCTCCCGGGGCATCTGCGCGAGGTACAGCTTGATGGCGCTGTACAGCGCTTCGACATCATCGCTCAGGGCACGCAACTCCTGGGTGATGGCGGTCTGTTTGCCCCGCAGCACATCACGCATGGCTTCCAGCATGTTGTCGATCAGATCGCCGATGCGCAGGGTCTCCCGGGCGGCGTTGGCCAGGGCCAGGCTCGGGGTGGCCAGGGCGGCCGGGTCCAGGTGCCGTGGGCGCGCGCGGCCATTGTCCTGGGGTCGTTCCGGCAGCAGCCAGGTGCAGAGCCGGGCCATGGGGCCGACACTGGGCAGCAGCAACAGGCAGCGCGCGGTGTTGTACAGCAGGTGGAAGCCGATCACCACTTCCTGGGGGCTGAAGTCCAGGCTGTCCATCCAGTGGGCCAGGGGGTCGAGCACCGGGATGATCAGCAACAGGCCGATCAGTTTGTACAGCAGGCTGCCCAGGGCCACCTGGCGGCCGGCGGCGTTTTGCATGCTGGTGCCGAGGAAGGCCAGCACCCCGCTGCCGATGTTGGCGCCGATCACCAGGCCGATGGCCACCGGCAGGCTGATGACGCCGGCCCCGGCCAGGGTGGCGGTGAGCAACACCGCCGCCAGGCTGGAGTAGGACACCATGGCGAAGACCGCGCCCATCAGGGCATCCAGAAGGATGTCGCCGGTCAGCGAGGCGAACAGCACCTTCACCCCCTGGGCGTGGGTAATCGGTGCGGCGGCTTCGACGATCAGTTGCAGGGCCAGGATGATCAGGCCCAGGCCGATGCCGACCCGGCCCAGCTGCCCGGCACGGGTCTGCTTGCGCGAGAGGAAGAAGATCACCCCAAGGAAGATCAGCAGCGGCGACAGCCACGACAGGTCGAAGGTCAGCACCCGGGCCATCAGCGCGGTGCCGACATCGGCGCCGAGCATGGTCGCCAGCGCCGGGGTCAGGGCCATCAGGCCCTGGCCGACAAAGGAGGTCACCAGCATCGCCGTGGCGTTGCTGCTCTGGACCATGGCCGTCACCAGGATGCCGGCAACGAAGGCCAGCGGTCGTCGGGCCATGTTCTGGCCGATCACATGGCGCAGGTTGGAACCGTAGACCCGCAGGATGCCGGTACGGACGATGTGCGTGCCCCAGATCAGCAGGGCCACGGCGGAAAGCAGATTGAGCAGGGTCAGCATGAGAGGGCCCCCCTGGGGTGAAGAGCCCCAAGCGGGGCCAGTGGACGTTGTTGCGCGAGGTTCTACGTTATGTATTTAAGCTGTAGTTGGCTAACGCACAGGGCGCCAGCATCGCATAGCTCAAGCGGTGTTTGAAACAAAACTGTCATGAAAACAACCGGCTGCAGACGTGAAAAAGGGGCTCGAAAGCCCCTTGTTCCTGACGCGTATTCGCGGTTATTGACCGGGAACGTCCTTGCGCAGTTTCACCGGATCCTGCTGTTTTTTCTTCTTCGCGATGGCGGTGCGCATCTTGATGTTGATGGCTTCCACCGCCAGGGAGAAGGCCATGGCGAAGTAGACGTAGCCTTTTGGCACGTGCACGTCGAAGGCCTCGGCGATCAGAACCGTACCCACCACCAGCAGGAACGACAGCGCGAGCATCTTCAGCGACGGGTGCTTGTCGATGAACTCGCTGATGGTCCCGGCGGCCAGCATCATCACCAGCACCGCGACAATGATCGCCGCCACCATCACCGGTACGTGGGAGACCATGCCCACCGCGGTGATCACCGAGTCCAGGGAGAAGACGATGTCGATGATCGCGATCTGGATGATGGTGTAGAAGAAGTTGCCGCCCTTGCCTTTGGGCTCATCCAGGGTTTCGTCCTCGCCTTCCAGGGCGTGGTACATCTCCTGGGAGCTTTTCCACAGCAGGAACAGGCCGCCGAAGAACAGGATCAGGTCACGCCCGGAAATGCCTTGGCCGAAGACCACGAACAGGTCGGCCGTGAGGCGCATGACCCAGGTGATCGACAGCAGCAACAGAATGCGCGTGACCATGGCCAGCGCCAGGCCGAAGATCCGGGTGCGCGGCTGCATGTGCTTGGGCATGCGGCTGACCAGGATCGAGATCATGATGATGTTGTCGATGCCCAGGACGATTTCCAGGGCGGTCAGGGTGAAGAAGGCAACCCAGATTTCCGGGTTGGTCAGCCATTCCATGTGTAGTCCTTTGCGCGAGTGTTATGGCCCGGGCCGTGACGCCGGCCCGGGCGGGGAATCATTGCCTTTAAAGCGTGCTGAACAGCGGAAAGATCCCCATCAGCAAAGCGGCGAACATTATGCACAGGCAGACCAGCACTGCCCACTTGAGGGTGAAGCGTTGATGGTCGCCAAACTCGATGCCGGCCAGGGCCACCAGCAGGTAGGTCGAGGGTACCAGCGGGCTGAGCAGGTGCACCGGTTGGCCGACGATTGACGCCCGGGCCATTTCCACCGCGGTGATGCCGTAGTGGCTGGCGGCTTCGGCCAGCACCGGCAGCACGCCGTAGTAGAAGGCATCGTTGGACATGAAGAAGGTGAACGGCATGCTCACCAGCGCGGTAATCACCGCGAGGTACGGCCCCAGGGCGTCCGGGATCACCGCCAGCAGGCTCTTGGACATGGCGTCGACCATGCCGGTGCCCGACAGGATGCCGGTGAAGATGCCCGCCGCGAAGATCAGCCCGACCACCGCCAGCACGCTGCCGGCGTGGGCCGCGACCCGGTCCTTCTGCTGCTGCAGGCAGGGGTAGTTGACGATCATGGCGATGCTGAAGGCCACCATGAACAGCACCGGCAGCGGCAACAGGCCGGCGATCAGCGCGCACATCAGGGCGAAGGTCAGGGCGCCGTTGAACCAGATCAGCTTCGGCCGGCGCGCATCCGGGTACTGCGACACGCTGATTTCGCTGTGGTCGATCTCGTCGCCCGCCAGGTGCAGTTCGCCCAGGCGCGCCCGCTCACGCTTGCCGTACAGGTAGGCGATCAGCAGGATCGCCACCACGCCGGCGAGCATCGCCGGGATCATGGGCACGAAGATGTCCGAGGGGTCCACGTGCAGGGCGCTGGCGGCCCGAGCGGTGGGGCCGCCCCAGGGAGTCATGTTCATCACGCCGCCGGCGAGAATGATCAGCCCGGCCATGATCCGCGGGCTCATGCCGATGCGGCTGTACAGCGGCAGCATGGCGGCCACGCAGATCATGTAGGTGGTGGCGCCGTCACCGTCCAGGGACACCACCAGGGCCAGCACCGCTGTACCCACCGAAACCTTCAGCGGGTCGCCCTTGACCAGCTTGAGGATCTTGCGCACCGCCGGGTCGAACAGCCCGGAGTCGATCATCAGGGCGAAATACAGAATGGCGAACATCAGCATCACGCCGGTGGGCGCCAGCTTGGTGATGCCTTCGAGCATCATCGGGCCGATTTTCGGCGCGAAACCGCCGAACAGGGCGAACAAAATAGGCACGATGATCAGCGCGATCAGCGCCGACAGGCGCTTGGTCATGATCAGGAACATGAACGTGATGACCATGGCAAAGCCAAGGAAAGTCAGCATGGGAATACTCCAGGCGTAGCGCGGCTAGGGAATGGCGAACCGGGTGGGATCAGCGCAGAACGGCAAGCACGAGGCGTACGGGAGGAGTTGTAGCGAACAGGCGGGTACGAGCGGACATCAGAATCACCATTGTTGTTGTTAATAGGGCCGGGAGCGCGAGAAACGCCCGCTGTGGCCAACCGGTCTGTTGCCGGTAGTGGAGGCGATGCTAATCGGGGAAGCTTTCAGCCAGCTTTCGCCGTTGAAAGGAAAGGCTGGATGTTCCGCCAGGCGACCAGTGGCATACAGTAACGGGCATTGGCCCACAGGAGGGATGCACATGAGTGAGTTGCACACCGGAGGCTGCCACTGCGGGCGGCTGCGCTACCAGTTCAGCGGGCCGCTGCGGGATATCGCCCACTGTCATTGCTCGATCTGCCGCCGGACCAGTGGCGGCCTGGTGACCACCTGGATCACCCTGCCCGCCTCGGCTTTCACCTGGCTGGAGGGGGTTCCCGCCCGCTACGACTCTTCTGCAAGTTGCGCGCGCTATTTCTGCGGCAACTGTGGGGCTCACCTGGCGTTGGTCACCCACCTGAGCCCGGACAGCATTGATGTCACCATCGCCACCCTGGACCACCCGGAGCTGGCGCCGGCGGACCGGCACATCTGGACCGACAGCCGCCTGCCCTGGCTGCACCTGGACCAGCACCTGCCGCAAGAGTCGCAAGAAACCCTGTAGGCCCTGCCGCAGGCGCGCAGCGTTAGCGCGGTTCTCAAGGCCGCCGATGGCTTGGCAGGAAGCTTCCAGGCCGGAGCCTTGGGCCCTTTCGCCGCCGGTGGCTACGGCAGTTCCAGCCCGCCCGCCGCCTTGTGCAGAGCCCGCAGATGCTCGCCCACCTGCTTCAGGTTGGCCTCGTTGGCGGCAATCTCAGCGGCCCGCTCCGGCTCCAGCAGGGCTCGCACTTCCTTGTCCAGTTCACCGGTCAAGGATTGCAGCTGCTTTTGCCGCTCGCTGCTTTCGGACTCCAGGCGTTGCCATTCACCAGGTTGTGGCAAGCCATAGCCGCTGCTGCCCAGCAGTTCCGCCGGGCGGCTGAGGAAGCCGCTGTTGGCGAGAATTTCCTGCAAGGTCTTGTTGGCCTTTTCCATGCCGCCGTTCTTCAGCTCGCGAGCGCCCAGGTAGCGCTGCTTGACCTCGTCCTGGGCCAGCAGCAGTTGCCGGCGATAGCTGGCCTGCTCCAGCAGCAGCAAGGCAGCGCTGGTGCGCAAGTCGGCCTGGTCGAACCAGCGCCGGCGCTCCTCGGCGTTCAGCGACAGCCAGTCTTCGACACTGGCCTGCTTGATCGGCAAGTGCTTCCTGATCACCTCGAACATCGCCTGATAGCGGTCGCGGAAGGAGTCGAAGCGATAGCCCAGGCGCAGTGCCTCGCGTGGGTCGTCGAGCACGCTGGTGTCCGCCAGTCCCCTGCCCTTGAGCACTTCCAGCAGGCCGTTGGGCATGATGCTGTCGAGGCCGATCAGTTGCTTGTTGTTGCTGCCGCTGCGCAGCAGCTTGAGGCTTTCCACCGCGCAGTTGTTGGACAGGAAGTAATAGTTGCCGTCGTAGCTCCAGTGCATTTCCGCGGCGTGCTCCACCACCTCCTCGATCTCGCTGCGCGACAGTTTCAAGGGCACCGAGGCCAGGCTGCGCAGTTCGGTCTTGGTGTATTCGTCGATGACTTGCGACAGCGGCAGGACAAACAGTCGCGACGGGTATTTGCCCACCAGGCCGTCCCAGCTGGACAGCTGCACATCGCCGACAAAAGCGCGGTAGGACAGCACCAGGTGCTGGTCCAGGTCGAGGCGGCAATCCGGCCCACGGGGACGGCCCGGGGCGCAGATCACCAGGCGCAGCATGCTGTGGCCCCAGCGACTGACCCAGTTCTGGTTGGCTTCGGCCAGCAGATAGTCCACGGCGTAGACCCGTTCCGGGTCCACCTTGCCCAGCGGCGTCTTGGCGAAGTCGTTGCCGGCGTTGAGAAAGGCGAAGGACTGGGCGCAGTGGTCCTTGGCGGCCGGGGCCCAGCCGAAATGTTCCTGGTAGTAGCGGTACAGCGCCGGGCGGCGGCAGGCGTAGCTCGGGTCGAGGAGGAAGTACTCCATGTTCACCGCGACGAATTCCTTCGGGTTGGTGATCTCGTAGAGGTCCGGGCTGCGGGCGATCTGGCGGTTGTGCTGTTCCCGTTCTCCGCGACGCCCGACATATTGCGGCCAGCCGGCCAGGTCCAGCAGGCGCGGGTCATCGCTGAGGGTGAAGCGCCGGTCGTTCTGGCCGCGGCACTCATCCGGCAGGCCGATCGGACCGGAGGTGCTGTTCTTGCGGGTACAGCGCTGGATCAGGCTGCGTTCGGCACTGGGCCATAGACGCGCGCGATCGTAAATGTGGGTCAGTTCGTGGAGCACCGTGGCAAGCATTTCCCGGCGCACGGTGCCGTGGGGGCGGCTGGTCTTCTGGGTAGCGGCGGAGCCGTCGGTCAGGCTTGGCAAGAGGGCGCGATTGAGGTCCAGTGCCGATACCAGGGATGCCTCGCCATAGGCGTTGTCGGGCATCTGGTCGGTCCAGCCGACGTCGATGGTGCGGTCCAGTTGCTGGATGAAGCGCGGCGGCAGTGCCTGCATCGCTTCATCCAGCAGCGCCTGGCTGGCGTGTTGTTGCGCGGGGCTCAAGCCATCGGTCTTGAGGCGCAATTGCAGGTCGGCCTGGGCGGTGCCGCAGAGCAGCGCCAGGGTCCCGGCCAGCAGCCAGGCGAGGACGGGTTTCACAGAGCGAGGATGGCTTCGGCGAGGACCTGATCGCTGGCGTCGCGGGCTTCCGGCAACTGGGTGCGCAGGGCCGTGAACGCCGCTTCCAATTGGGCGCCACGGATATCGCCATTGCTGGCGACGAAGCTGGCGGCATCGTCATGGGCTTCACGCACGACTTTGGAGTCGCGGATCGACGTGGTGGTGTCCGAGGTGAAATCGATCGTGCGGCCAGAGGCACGGACGATGATGTTACTGGTGGCCACCAGGGTGTGTGCCTGGGCCACGTCGGCCAACAACAGCAGGCCAAGGGTGGCGGCAATCAGCGGGCTACGCATGGAACGACTCCGGAATAACAGGGGTGACTATTGGACGAGAATTGCCTGCGCCAGTTCAAGGTCGCTGGCATGAAGTTTTGCCCGGTGGTGCCGCAGATAGCTCAGGGCGGACTCCAGGCGCGCGCCACGCAGTTGGCCGTCGGTTGCCACGAAGGCGGCGGCGTCGTCTTGGGCGGCGAGCAGCAGTTTATGGTCGAAGGGCGCCGAGGTCACCTGGCTTGTGGCGTAAACGGTGACGACCGAGCTTTGGGTGGTCAGGTCGAATGCCTGCACCGAGCCGGCCCAACAGACGGCGATGAATACTGGAGCAAAAAGCGAAATTCGGAACAAACCCATGAGTCTCGACAGCTGAAAAACAGCGCCAAGGCTAGCGCAATGGTCCGGACAGGGCCAGCGCAGAGGGTTTCAGGTGCGTAGGCGCACCTGAAATCTTCGTTCAGATCGCCAGGATGGCCTGGGCCAGCTGGGCGTCAGTGGCCTGCAGTTGGGGGACCTGTTGGCGAATGTGGTTGAAGGCGCTTTCCAGTTTCACTCCACGAATGGCGCCGTCGGTGGCGACGAAGCTGGCGGCGTCATCCCGAGCGGCACGTACGATCTTGTTGTCGCGCAGGGAGGAGGTGGCGTCGGAGGTGGCGTCGGTGGTGGCCTTGAGCGCGCCGACGATGGCGTCGGTGGTCACGATCAGGCTGGTGGCGTTGGCATTGGCGGCCAGGGTCAGCAATGCGGCAGCGCCGAGCAGGCGAAGACGGGACATGGGGAACTCCTGTGAATGGACAGACAGATTAAGGGCGCTGAGTGAGACGCCGGGCAGCCACTGCGAGGTGCTGTGTCTGATTGTTCTGACGCAGCTTAGGTAAAAATCGCTACGTCGCTGCAGATATTAGGCTGAGCTGTTGCGTTCGCACAGCGTGGTGTCGGGCGTTAGCGCCAAAAGGGCTTGTGCAGTTCTGCTGCCCTGTCGCCATGGCTGATGCCGCTGTCCGACAGTTGTCGTTCGTCCATCTGTGCCAGCAACCGGCGGGTGCGGGCCCGCTCCATCATGCTGGCGAGGGCCGTGATCCAGCGCTTGAAGGCTGTGCTGCATGAGGTGGCCGGAAGGTCGGTGTCGGGTTTGCCGGAGCATGAGTCCATGGTGCTTTCCTCCTTGAGCAGCCGAGCGATGGGCTTGCTGCAGCGTCATGGTGCGACGGTTGGAGGGCAGTCATACAGATACACCAGGGCAAAATTGTACTGGTTAATTGTTATGTTTGATAAAACTGTACCTATCGCAATCAACTTGGCTGTATTTGTGTTGCGAACCATTTTTTCCAGGCCAGAACGACAAGACCCGTCGCGGTTTCCCGCGACGGGTCTTGTGTGTGCAATTCGGGGTGCTGGCGGTGGACCCGGTGGGTCAGAGCCAGCGACGCTGAGTTAGCGCCAGAACGGCTTGCTCAGCTCTTCGTAGCGTTGTGCTTCGCTTATCCCGGCATCGGCCAGCAGACGCGAATCCAGGCGAGCCAGTTGGTGGCGGCTGGAGATGCGGCGCTGCCACAGCATCAGGTTGGCGATAACGCGCAGAGGCAGGGAAGCCTGGGTTTTTGCAGCTTTGTCTTCGAAGAACAGTTCGGAACTGAGTGTACGTTCCATGGTTGACATCCTTCCGCTTGTGGCGGGATCAGGTAGTGGTTTAACTGGTGCCCATGATCCTCTTCCGGTGCAAGACTCTGTAGATACAGTTCACCTGTATTGTGAGGGACCAGTTAACTGTTTATAGGGGCTGTACTGTTCCGAAAAGGCGCAACTGTACCTGTCAGCACCTTTTTGGTGCATTTGTGCGCTTTTGAGTGATGAGGTGGCGGTTTTAGGCGGGGAAAATACCGGTACAGCAGTACAGTTTTTGACGATCATTGGCGGGTGGTCGGCCAGCTGACGAAACGGTGTTTGCGTCAGCTGCCAACTGTATCAATCACTCGGCGAGCATTTTCCCGGTTTCTTCCAGGTTGATGTGCCAGCTCAGGGCATCGCGCAGGATGTGTGGCGTGTGGCCGCCCAGGGCGCAGGCCTTGGTGAAGTAGTCGTTCAACGCTTCGCGGTAGGACGGATGCACGCAGTTGTCGATGATCACCCGGGCCCGTTCACGTGGCGCCAGGCCGCGCAGGTCGGCCAGGCCGATCTCGGTGACCAGGATGTCGACGTCATGCTCGGTGTGGTCCACGTGGCTGACCATCGGCACCACGCTGGAAATCGCCCCGCCCTTGGCAATCGACTTGGTGACGAAGATCGCCAGGTGCGCGTTGCGGGCGAAGTCGCCGGAGCCGCCGATGCCGTTCATCATCCGCGTGCCGCAGACGTGGGTGGAGTTGACGTTGCCGTAGATGTCGAACTCCAGCGCGGTGTTGATGCCAATGATGCCCAGGCGGCGCACCACTTCCGGATGGTTGGAGATCTCTTGTGGGCGCAGCACCAGCTTGTCCTTGTAGCGCTCCAGGTTGCCGAACACATCGGCGTTGCGCCGGCTCGACAGGGTGATGGAGCTGCCGGAGGCGAAGCTCAGCTTGCCGGCGTCGATCAGGTCGAAGGTCGAGTCCTGCAGCACTTCGGAGTACATGGTCAGGTTCTCGAACGGCGACTCGATCAGGCCGCACATCACCGCGTTGGCAATGTTGCCGATACCGGCCTGCAGCGGGCCGAGCTTGTTGCTCATGCGCCCGGCATCGACTTCCTGCTTGAGGAAGTCGATCAGGTGATTGGCGATGCCCTGGGTTTCGCTATCCGGGGTGGAGACGGTGGATGGCGAGTCGGACTGGTTGGTGATGACGATGGCGACGATCTTTTCCGCCGGGATCGGAATCGCCGTGCTGCCGATGCGATCGTCGACCTTCACCAGGGGAATAGGTGTACGGGTCGGACGATAGGTCGGGATATAGATGTCGTGCAGGCCTTCCAGGTTCGGGTTGTGCGCCAGGTTGATCTCAACGATCACCTGCTTGGCGAAGATCGCGAAACTGGCGGAGTTGCCCACCGAGGTGGTGGGCACGATATGGCCCTGTTCGGTGATGGCCACGGCCTCGATCACCGCGATGTCCGGCAGCTTGAGCTGCTGGTTGCGCAGCTGCTCGACGGTTTCCGACAGGTGCTGGTCGATGAACATCACTTCGCCGGCGTTGATCGCCTTGCGCAGGGTGCTGTCGACCTGGAACGGCATGCGCCGGGCCAGGACCCCGGCCTCGGTGAGTTGCTTGTCCAGGTCGTTGCCCAGGCTGGCGCCGGTCATCAGGCTGATTTTCAGCGGGGTCACCTTGGCCCGTTCGGCCAGGGCATGGGGCACGGCCTTGGCTTCACCGGCGCGGGTGAAGCCGCTCATGCCGACGGTCATGCCGTCCTCAATCAGAGCGGCAGCGTCGGCGGCGCTCATCACCTTATCCAACAACGAAGGCAAGCGGATACGATCACGGTACATGGATTGTTATCTCGGGCAACGGAAGCAAGAAGCGCAGTCTAGTGATTTCAAAAAAAAACACCGCGCGACAAAGGTCGAATGAAAGGTCCTGATCTAGAGCCTTCTGTCGGCTTCATGAGGTCAATAAAAAACCCCAGCCTACTAAAGGCTGAGGTTTTGGGTATTGCGCTACAGCAGCTTTACTCGACGGCTTTGACCATGTCTTCGATGACCTTCTTCGCGTCACCGAAGACCATCATGGTCTTGTCCAGGTAGAACAGTTCGTTGTCCAGGCCGGCATAGCCGCTGGCCATGGAGCGCTTGTTGACGATGATGGTCTTGGCCTTGAAGGCTTCGAGGATCGGCATGCCGGCGATGGGCGACTTCGGATCGTTCTTCGCTGCCGGGTTGACCACGTCGTTGGCGCCCAGTACCAGCACCACATCGGCCTGGCCGAACTCGGAGTTGATGTCTTCCATCTCGAACACCTGGTCGTAAGGCACCTCGGCCTCGGCCAGCAGTACGTTCATGTGCCCGGGCATGCGCCCTGCCACCGGGTGGATCGCGTACTTCACGGTGACGCCACGGTGGGTCAGCTTCTCGGTCAGCTCCTTCAACGCGTGCTGGGCCCGGGCCACGGCCAGGCCGTAACCGGGAACGATGATCACGGTGTCGGCGTTGGTCAGCAGGAACGTCGCATCGTCCGCCGAGCCAGATTTCACCGGGCGGGCTTCTTGAGCCCCGGCCGGGCCGCCAGCGTCGGCACTGTTGCCGAAACCGCCGAGCAGCACGTTGAAGAACGAACGGTTCATCGCCTTGCACATGATGTACGAGAGGATCGCGCCGCTGGAGCCCACCAGGGAGCCGGCGATGATCAGCATCGAGTTGTTCAGGGAGAAACCGATCCCTGCTGCTGCCCAGCCCGAGTAGCTGTTGAGCATTGACACCACCACCGGCATGTCGGCGCCGCCGATCGGGATGATGATCAGCACGCCCATGACGAAGGCCAGCGCCAGCATCAGGGCAAAGGCGCCGAGGTTGCCGGTGGCCATGAAGGTCACGCCCAGGCCAAGGGTGGCCAGGCCCAGCACCAGATTGAGCTTGTGCTGGCCGGCAAACTGTACCGGTGCACCCTGGAACAGGCGGAACTTGTACTTGCCCGAAAGCTTGCCGAAGGCGATCACCGAACCGGAGAAGGTAATGGCACCGATGGCAGCACCGAGGAACAGCTCCAGGCGGTTACCGGCGGGGATTGCGTCGCCCAGGTGTTTGACGATGCCCAGGGACTGGGGCTCGACCACGGCGGCAATGGCAATGAACACCGCGGCCAGGCCGATCATGCTGTGCATGAAGGCCACCAGTTCCGGCATCTTGGTCATCTCGACGCGCTTGGCCATGATCGAACCGGCGGTGCCGCCGATCAGCAGGCCGACGATGACGTAGCCGATACCGGCGGTCGCCAGTTCCGCGCCCAGTTTATAGATGAGGCCGATGGTGGTCAGGACCGCCAGGGCCATGCCCAACATGCCGAACAGGTTGCCGCGTCGGGACGTGGTCGGGTGCGAAAGCCCCTTGAGCGCCTGGATAAAGCACACCGAGGCGATCAGATAGAGGGTTGTTACCAGGTTCATGCTCATTATTTCTGCACCTCTTCTTTCACGGCTTTGGGCGCTTTCTTCTTAAACATTTCCAGCATGCGACGGGTCACCAGGAAGCCACCGAACACGTTGACCGCGGCCAGGGCTACGGCCAGGGTGCCCATGGTCTTGCCCAGCGGGGTCACGGTCAGGGCGGCAGCCAGCATGGCGCCGACGATGACGATCGCGGAAATGGCGTTGGTCACCGCCATCAGTGGCGTGTGCAGTGCGGGTGTCACGTTCCAGACCACGTGGTAACCGACATAGATCGCCAGCACGAAGATGATCAGGTTGTAGATACCGGGGGAGATAAGCTCTTCCATCGTCTGAATCCCTGCTTAGGCGTTTTTGCGGATGACTTGGCCGTCGCGGCACATCAGGCACGCGGCGACGATGTCGTCTTCTAGGTTGACTTCGAACTGCCCTTCTTTGGTGAAGACAAGCTTCAGGAAGTCCAGCAGGTTGCGGGCGTACAGCGCCGAGGCGTCAGCGGCGACGGCGCCGGCCAGGTTGGTCGGGCCAACGATGGTCACGCCGTTTTCCACCACCACCTGGTCCGCCACGGTCAGCGGGCAGTTGCCACCCTGGGCGGCTGCCAGGTCGATGACCACCGAGCCGGGCTTCATCTGGGCCACGGTTTCGGCGCTGAGCAAGGTCGGCGCCTTGCGGCCTGGAATCAGTGCGGTGGTAATGACGATATCCGCCTGCTTGGCGCGCTCGTGCACTGCCAGGGCCTGGCGCTGCATCCAGCTGGCGGGCATGGGGCGGGCATAACCGCCGACGCCGACGGCGCATTCGCGCTCCTCATCGGTTTCGTAAGGCACGTCGACGAACTTGGCGCCCAAGGACTCGATCTGCTCTTTCACCGCCGGACGCACATCCGAAGCCTCGATCACTGCCCCCAGGCGCTTGGCCGTGGCGATGGCCTGCAGCCCCGCCACGCCGGCGCCGAGAATCAGCACGCGGGCCGCTTTGACGGTACCGGCGGCGGTCATCAGCATCGGCATGAAGCGCGGGTAGTAGTGGGCGGCCAGCAGTACGGCCTTGTAACCGGCGATGTTGGCCTGGGATGACAGCACGTCCAGGCTCTGGGCCCGAGAGGTACGTGGCGCCGCTTCCAGGGCGAAGGCGGTAATGCCGCGCTCGGCCAGCTTGGCGATGGTTTCATTGCTGAACGGATTGAGCATGCCCACCAGCACGGTGCCGCTCTTGATCAGGGCCAGTTCGCTGTCGCTGGGGGCGACGACCTTGAGAATCAGTTCGGCGCCAAAGGCATCGTTGGCGCTGCCAATGGTGGCTCCTGCCGCTTCATAGGCACTGTCGACCACGCTGGCATTGATGCCCGCGCCGCTTTGCACAGTGACTTTATGACCCTGGCCGATCAGCTTC
Organism: Pseudomonas sp. Os17; assembly: GCF_001547895.1. NCBI lineage: Bacteria > Pseudomonadati > Pseudomonadota > Gammaproteobacteria > Pseudomonadales > Pseudomonadaceae > Pseudomonas > Pseudomonas sp. Os17. The sequence continues at coordinate 119,752 of NZ_AP014627.1, forward strand.
TTGATGGTTTCCGGGGTTGCAGCAACCCGTGTTTCACCCGTCTGGGTTTCGAGAGGAACACCAATGTGCACGTCAAATCTCCTGCTTGATCTTATTGCTTTCGATCTTTCTTAGAAGGCCAGCGCACTGCGGAGGGTGCGACTGGGGCGGCCGATCAGCACGATCCCGCTGAAATCGCAGCGGGGCGCGGCATTTTGCAGGCGAACTTTGAGGCCTTCAAGGGATTCTGACTAGTGACGGAAAATTAACTACAAGTCACCCCGTGACCGAATGTCGCAAGGGGTGGGGTTAAACCCTTGTAAGCCGTGCCTTTCAAGGCTTTTATCGTCTAAATAAGATTTTTCTCATCCGCTGTGTGAATAGTCTTACATTACTGTCAAATAAACCCTACAGGCCGCGTGGTTAGGCGCTTTTAGGACTATTGTCCGAGGTGTCGGTACAGTCTGTTGAAATGCGACAAATACTTATATCTGTAGGGCTTTTGTTTTTCTGACTACGGGGTCAGCTAATCGCTGGAGGCCCCTACCCTTCTAGGTTGTAGCTGTGTGCCTGATTCACCAGCCAATCGCGAAATGCCCGTAAAGAGGCGGATTCCACCTTGCGCTCGGGAATCATCAGGTAATACGCCTTGATGCTGGTCAGAGCCTGCGGGTTGGCAATGACCAGACGTTTTTCCGCCAGTTCGCGCTGGATCAGGAAGGCTGGAATCAGCGCGATACCCATGTCGTGCATGGCTGCCTGGGCGAGCATGGAGAATAGCTCGTAGCGTGGGCCTGTCATGTCGCGGGGGACGTTCAACTGCTGTGAGTTGAACCATTGGCGCCAGGCATAGGGTCGGGTGGTCTGTTGCAGCAGGGGCAGCTCGGCGATGGCTGCGGCGCTCAGTTGCTGCCGATCAGCCAGCAGGGCCGGGCTGCACACCGGTACCGGGTGCTCGCCCATCAGGCGATGGGACTGGGTGCCGGACCAATCGGCATCACCAAAGTAGATGGCGGCGTCAAATGGCGTGTCGGCAAACAGGAAGGGGCGCGTGCGGTTGGTCAGGTTGACGGTGACTTCGGGGTGTTGCTGCTGGAAATCCTTGAGGCGCGGCAGCAGCCACTGGGTGCCGAAGGTCGGGACCACCGCCAGCTCGATGACATTGGCGCCCTGCTGCCCCATCACGGAGAGCGTGTCGCGTTCCACCGCATCCAGTTGTGTCGCTACCCGGCGGCTGTAGGAAAGCCCGGCTTCGGTGAGTTTGACGCCCCGCCGCGAGCGTCGAAACAGCTCCACGCCGAGAAACTCTTCCAGGCTGGCGATCTGTCGGCAGACGGCGCCCTGGGTCAGGGAAAGCTCCTGCGCCGCCTTGGTGAAGCTTTCGTGACGGGCGGCGGCCTCGAAGCTGATCAGGGCGGCGGTGCTGGGGATCTTCCTGCGCATGTACGGCAATCTCACTAATAGACGCTGTAAAAGGTAATTTTGGCCATTACGGAGTGAGAAATTAGCACAACAACTTGCGAAATCCTCGTTTGCCCGCGAGCTCCTGTCAGGCCTAGGATCGGTCCACGATAGTTGACCTACTTCACGAGGATTCACTCATGGGCGGCAAAGCAAGCTTCAACTGGATCGATCCCCTTCTGCTGGACCAGCAACTCACCGAAGAAGAGCGCATGGTCCGCGACAGCGCCGAGCAGTTCGCTCAGGACAAGCTGGCGCCTCGGGTGTTGGAAGCTTTTCGCCATGAGCAGACCGATCCGGCCATTTTCCGTGAAATGGGTGAAGTCGGCCTGTTGGGGGCGACCATTCCCGAGCAGTACGGCGGCAGCGGCCTGAACTATGTGTGCTACGGCCTGATCGCACGGGAAGTGGAGCGCGTCGATTCCGGCTATCGCTCGATGATGAGTGTGCAGTCGTCCCTGGTGATGGTGCCGATCAATGAGTTCGGGACCGAGGCGCAAAAACAGAAGTACCTGCCGAAGCTGGCGTCCGGCGAGTGGATTGGTTGCTTTGGTCTGACCGAGCCGAACCATGGTTCCGACCCGGGTGCGATGATTTCTCGTGCACGCAAAGTGGATGGGGGCTACAGCCTGACCGGCAGCAAGATGTGGATCACCAACAGTCCGATCGCGGATGTGTTTGTGGTCTGGGCCAAGGATGACGCCGGCGATATCCGCGGTTTCGTTCTGGAGAAGGGTTGGAAAGGCCTGAGCGCACCGGCCATTCATGGCAAGGTGGGGCTGCGTGCGTCGATCACTGGGGAAATCGTCATGGACAACGTGTTCGTGCCGGAAGAGAACATCTTCCCGGACGTGCGCGGTCTCAAAGGTCCATTCACTTGCTTGAACTCGGCCCGTTACGGCATCTCCTGGGGGGCTTTGGGTGCGGCGGAGTTCTGCTGGCATACCGCGCGGCAATACACGCTGGATCGCCAGCAGTTCGGTCGGCCCCTGGCGGCGACTCAACTGATCCAGAAAAAGCTGGCGGACATGCAGACCGAGATTACCCTCGCCCTTCAGGGGTGCCTGCGTCTGGGGCGGATGAAGGATGAAGGAACGGCGGCAGTGGAAATCACTTCGATCATGAAGCGCAACTCCTGCGGCAAGTCCCTGGACATCGCCCGTATGGCTCGTGACATGTTGGGTGGCAATGGCATCTCTGATGAGTTCGGCATCGCCCGGCACCTGGTGAACCTGGAAGTGGTCAACACTTACGAAGGCACCCATGACGTTCATGCGCTGATTCTGGGGCGCGCGCAAACCGGCATCCAGGCGTTCTATTAATAGGAGAGCGACTATGGGCGCGTTATCGCATCTGCGGGTACTGGATTTATCGCGGGTATTGGCCGGGCCCTGGTCCGGGCAGATCCTGGCGGACCTGGGGGCCGAAGTCATCAAGGTCGAACGTCCGGGCAATGGTGACGATACGCGCGCCTGGGGGCCGCCCTTCCTGAAGGATGCTGATGGCGAGAACACTACGGAGGCCGCTTATTACCTGTCGGCCAACCGTAACAAGCAGTCGGTGACCATAGATTTCACCCGCCCTGAGGGGCAGCAGTTGGTGCGTGAGCTGGCGGCCAAGTCGGATATCGTCATCGAGAACTTCAAGGTGGGTGGACTGGCGGCCTATGGCCTGGACTATGAGTCGCTCAAGGCGATCAATCCGCGCTTGATCTATTGTTCGATCACCGGGTTTGGGCAGACGGGGCCTTATGCCAAGCGTGCCGGCTATGACTTCATGATCCAGGGGCTGGGCGGATTGATGAGCCTGACCGGTCGGCCTGAAGGGGATGACGGAGCCGGGCCGGTGAAGGTGGGGGTGGCCTTGACCGACATCCTGACGGGGCTGTATTCGACGGTGGCGATTCTGGCTGCCTTGGCTCATCGTGATCAGGGCGGCGCCGGGCAGCACATTGATATGGCGCTATTGGATGTGCAGGTTGCATGTCTGGCCAACCAGGCGATGAACTACCTGACGACGGGGGTTGCTCCGAAGCGCTTGGGGAACGCTCACCCGAACATAGTTCCCTATCAGGATTTTCCGACCGCAGATGGTGATTTCATTCTTACCGTGGGGAATGACGGGCAGTTTCGCAAGTTTGCCGAGGTCGCAGGCCAGCCCCAGTGGGCGGACGATCCTCGGTTTGCCACTAATAAGCTGCGGGTGGCCAACCGGGCTGTGTTGATTCCACTGATTCGTCAGGCGACGGTGTTCAAGACCACTGCCGAGTGGGTGAGTCAGTTGGAGCAGGCAGGTGTGCCCTGTGGGCCGATCAATGACCTGGCTCAGGTGTTTGCTGATCCGCAGGTGGTGTCACGGCGGCTGGCGTTGGAGTTGCCTCATGCGTTGGCGGGAATTGTGCCTCAGGTGGCCAGTCCGATTCGTCTTTCCGAGACGCCGGTGGAGTATCGCCATGCCCCTCCTCTATTGGGTGAGCACACGGCGCAGGTTCTGCAGCAGGTTTTGGGAATGAAGGGCGAGGCCGTTGAGGCATTGAGGCGGTCGGGGGTGTTGTAGGCCTTCTCTTCTATATAGAGAGGCGTGCGGCCGTATCTGTGCATCGCCTGCCAAAGCGGCTCTTCTGGGGTTGTCTGCTCTTATTCATAGAAAATTCAAATTAAAGGTTGACGGCAGATTCTACAGGTCTATAATTCGCCCCACTTCCGGCGCAGTCGAAACGGAAAACTCCTTGATATTCAACGAGTTACGCAGTTTTCGGCGGCGGTTACGCTTCAGTTCATCGAAGCCAGAAGCAGTTAGTAAGGCAGTGTGTTTTCGCCTTATTAACGATTCGATCGTCTCGGTCGAAAGCGGTTGAAAAGAGGTGTTGACAGCAGCGTGTAACGCTGTAGAATTCGCCTCCCGCTAACGAGAGATCGAAAGCGCAAGTGGTTGAAGTTGTTGAGGAAATCTTCAAAAACTTCTTAAAAAATCGCTTGACAGTAAATGAGGCTGCTGTAGAATGCGCGCCTCGGTTGAGACGAAAGATCTTAACCAACCGCTCTTTAACAACTGAATCAAGCAATTCGTGTGGGTGCTTGTGGAGTCAGACTGATAGTCAAAAAGATTATCAGCATCACAAGTTACTCCGCGAGAAATCAAAGATGTAACCAACGATTGCTGAGCCAAGTTTAGGGTTTTCTCAAAACCCAAAGATGTTTGAACTGAAGAGTTTGATCATGGCTCAGATTGAACGCTGGCGGCAGGCCTAACACATGCAAGTCGAGCGGCAGCACGGGTACTTGTACCTGGTGGCGAGCGGCGGACGGGTGAGTAATGCCTAGGAATCTGCCTGGTAGTGGGGGATAACGTCCGGAAACGGGCGCTAATACCGCATACGTCCTACGGGAGAAAGTGGGGGATCTTCGGACCTCACGCTATCAGATGAGCCTAGGTCGGATTAGCTAGTTGGTGAGGTAATGGCTCACCAAGGCTACGATCCGTAACTGGTCTGAGAGGATGATCAGTCACACTGGAACTGAGACACGGTCCAGACTCCTACGGGAGGCAGCAGTGGGGAATATTGGACAATGGGCGAAAGCCTGATCCAGCCATGCCGCGTGTGTGAAGAAGGTCTTCGGATTGTAAAGCACTTTAAGTTGGGAGGAAGGGTACTTACCTAATACGTGAGTATTTTGACGTTACCGACAGAATAAGCACCGGCTAACTCTGTGCCAGCAGCCGCGGTAATACAGAGGGTGCAAGCGTTAATCGGAATTACTGGGCGTAAAGCGCGCGTAGGTGGTTTGTTAAGTTGGATGTGAAAGCCC